>NZ_JBFABB010000008.1:0-103123 GCF_040640035.1 Micromonospora sp. NPDC023633
GGCGGTCACGGGGCTGGCGCCGTAGCCGAGGTCCCCGCCCTCGCGGCCGGCGCCCCGACCCCAGCGGCCGTCGCCTCGCCGGCGACCACCGCGGCCACCGACCGCTTCCCGACCGCGACGGCCGCGCCGACGGTGGCGCCACTGCGGACGCCGGACCACCTGGTCGCCTCCGAGCCGGCAACCACCGCCGGCCCTTCGCGGAGATCTTGGTAGGAAAGTGCCCGTAGGGGCCGTTTCTGACCAAGATCTCTCGGCGCGGGCCCGCGTGGGCCGGCGTGGGTGGCCCGGTGGGTCGGGGTCTCAGCGGGGGAGGAGGGCGGTCGCAGCGTCGGCGAGGAGGGTCCACGCCTCGTCGACGTGGGCCTCGGTGGTCTGCGGGGAGCCGACGGCCAGGCGCAGCGTGTACCGGCCGTTCACCCGGGTGTGCGTCAGATGCACCCGGGAAGTGGCGTTCACCCGGGCCAGCAGCTCCGCGTTGACCTCGTCGTCCGCCGCCAGCCGGAAGCACACCAGCGAGTACGGGTGCGCCCCCACCAGCGCGAACCGGTCGTCGGCGCGGACCCGGTCGGCGAACCGGGCGGCGAGCGTCACGCCGGAGCGGATGTGCGCCCGCAGCCCCTCGGCGCCGTACCAGCGCAGCACGAACCAGAGCTTCAACGCCCGGAACCGGCGGCCCAGCGGCACCTGCCAGTCCCGGTAGTCGATCACCGCGCCGGACTCGCTGGCGGCGTTGCGCAGGTACTCCGGCAGCACGCTCAGCGCCTCGATCAGCTCGGCCGTGTCGGCCACCCAGAACGCGTCGCAGTCGAAGCCGGTGAGCAGCCACTTGTGCGGGTCGAAGCAGTACGAGTCGGCGTACTCCAGGCCGGCGTGCCCGAACCGCAGCTCCGGGCAGACCGCCGCCGCTCCCGCGTACGCGGCGTCGACGTGCAGGAAGACCCCGTACTCGGCGCAGATCGCGCCGATCTCCGGCAGCGGGTCGATCGCGGTCGTGGAGGTGGTGCCGACGGTGGCCACCACGATCGCCGGGACGACGCCGGCGGCCACGTCCGCCTCGATCGCCGCGCGCAGCGCCGCCGGGGACATCGCCTGCGTCTCCGGGTCGACCTCGACCGGCCGTACGCCGTCGGCGCCCAGCCCGGCGATCCGCGCGGCCTTCTCGATGGACGAGTGGCCCTGGGTCGAGGCGTAGGCGCGGTAGCGGCGGTCGACGCCGACCTCGCGCCACCGGCCGCCGCCGGCCCGGTGCAGCGCGACCAGGGTCGCCACCAGCGTCGCCGAGGACGCCGAGTCCTGGATCACCCCGCCGCCGCCGGAGCCGGAGCGGAACCGCTTCGGCAGGTCCAGCAGGTCGGCGAGCCAGTTCAGCAGCACCGTCTCCAGTTCGGTGCACGCCGGCCCGGTCGCCCAGAGCATCCCCTGCACGCCCAGCCCGGCGCTGACCAGGTCGCCCAGCACGCTGGGCCCGGACGTGTTGGCCGGGAAGTAGCCGAAGAAGCCGGGGTGCTGCCAGTGGGTCAGCCCCGGTGTGATCAGGGTGTCCAGGTCGGCGAGGACGGCCTCCACCGGCTCGCCGTGCTCCGGCGGGCCGGCCGGCAGCCTGGCGGCCACCGCCCCGGGCGGGTCCTGCGAGGTCACCGGGCGCTGCTCCAGCGTCGCCCAGTAGTCGGCGATCCAGTCCACCACGGCGTGCCCGGCGCGGCGGAACTCGTCCGGGGTCATGTGCTCAGCCACGCCCTGAGTCGATCAAGAATCCTGGCCGGGGGCAAGGGAAGCGCCGGGCACCCCGGCGCGGGGGAGGCCGGCAGGGAGGGTCGGGACCCGGGAGGGAAGAGCGGATTGTCCGCAGAAAGCGCTTGCCCTAGCATCACAGGTGCGCGGAGCCACCCCTCGACGCCGCCCCGCCGGAGCACCGACGCCGCAGTGCCGGCGCCGGATCGGCGGTGTCGACACCGACGCCGGATCGCGGCGTCGGACCACCGCCGCCAGCGCGGCGCGTACCTCCGCCGGCCCGGGCAGGCCGGCGGTGACGGTCGCCGCGCGCCCGACCTCTCCGGAGGACACCCCCATGCCCCGCACCCACCGCCGCCTCGCGCTGCTCGCCGCGGCCGCCGCGGCCGCACTCGTCGCCGGTACGCTCGCGACCCTCACCGCCGCGGCGGCCGCCGCCGGCTGCCGCGTCGACCACCGGATCACCAGCCAGTGGCCCGGCGGCTTCGGCGCCGACGTCACCGTCACCAACCTGGGTGACCCGGTGAACGGCTGGACCCTCACCTGGTCGCACAGCGCCGGCCAGCAGGTCACCCAGGCGTGGAACGCCGTCGTCAGCCAGTCCGGCGCCCAGGTGACCGCCCGCAACGTCGAGCACAACGCGGTGATCGCCACCGGCGCCAGCGCCGCCTTCGGCTTCACCGGCTCGTGGGACGGGAGCAACCCGTCGCCGACCAGCTTCGCCCTCAACGGGACGGCCTGCACCGGCGGCCCGACCACCCCGCCGCCGACCACCCCGCCGCCCAGCACCCCGCCGCCCACCACGCCGCCGCCGGCCGGCGCGGTGCAGATGGAGGATCTCGACCGGGGGTTGATCAGCGTCCGTTCCGGCACCGGCAACCTGGTCTCCTGGCGGCTGCTCGGCACCGAGACCACCGGGGTGGCCTTCAACCTCTACCGCGGCGCGACCAGGGTCAACGGCAGCCCGATCACCGGGGCCACCAACTACCTCGACAGCGGCGCGGCGGCGGACGCGACCTACACCGTGCGCGCCGTGGTCGGCGGCACGGAACAGGCCGCCTCCGCAGCCGCGCTCCAGTTCCCCGCCGGCCATCTCGACGTGCCGTTGCAGGTGCCGCCGGGCGCGAGCACGCCGAACGGCGAGAGCTACACGTACTCCGCCAACGACGCCTCCGTCGGCGACCTCGACGGCGACGGCGACTACGAGTTCGTGGTCAAGTGGGAGCCCTCCAACGCCAAGGACAACTCCCAGTCCGGCTACACCGGCAACGTGTACGTCGACGCGTACACCCTCACCGGCACCCGGCTGTGGCGCGTCGACCTGGGCCGCAACATCCGCGCCGGGGCCCACTACACCCAGTTCCAGGTGTACGACTACGACGGCGACGGCCGCGCCGAGGTGGCCATGAAGACCGCCGACGGCACCCGCTCCGGCACCGGCCAGGTGATCGGCTCCGCCACCGCCGACCACCGCAACTCCAGCGGGTACGTCCTCGCCGGCCCCGAGTACCTGACCATGTTCGACGGCCGCACCGGCGCGGTCCTCTCCACCGTGAACTACGACCCGCCGCGCGGCACGGTCTCCTCCTGGGGCGACAGCTACGGCAACCGGGTCGACCGCTTCCTCGCCGCCACCGCCTACCTCGACGGGCAGCGCCCCTCACTGGTGATGGCCCGCGGCTACTACACCCGGGCGGTCGTGGCGGCCTGGGACTTCCGCGACGGCACCCTGCGCAAGCGGTGGACCTTCGACTCGAACGCCTCGGGCAACGGCGCCGCCTTCGGTCAGGGCAACCACAACCTCTCCGTCGCCGACGTCGACGCGGACGGGCGTCAGGAGATCGTGTACGGATCGGCCACCATCGACGACGACGGCCGCCTGATGTACGCCACCGGGTTCGGCCACGGCGACGCCCTGCACGTCGGCGACCTCGTCCCCGGCCGCGCCGGCCTGGAGGTCTTCACGATCCACGAGTCCGGCAACCAGCCGGCGGCCGACCTGCACGACGCCCGCACCGGCCAGGTCGTCTGGCAGCGGCCGAACAACGGGGGAGCCGAGGGCCCCGGCCGGGGCGTCGCCGCCGACGTCCACGCCGGCAGCCCCGGCGCCGAGTTCTGGGGCGCCGGCACCCACATGGGCGACCTCTACAGCGCGACCGGAGCCGTCGTCGGGCGCAGGCCGTCCTCGGCGAACTTCCTCGTCTGGTGGGACGGCGACCCCGTCCGGGAGCTGCTCGACGGCACCCGGATCGACAAGTACGGCACCGGCGGCGACACCCGACTGCTCACCGCGAGCGGCGTGGCGACGAACAACGGCACCAAGTCCACGCCGGCGCTCTCCGCCGACCTGTTCGGCGACTGGCGGGAGGAGGTCGTCTGGCGCACCAGCGACAGCCGCGCCCTGCGGATCCACAGCACGCCCACGCCCACCGGCACCCGGATCCACACGCTCATGCACGACCCGCAGTACCGGGTCGCGGTCGCCTGGCAGAACACCGCCTACAACCAGCCCCCGCACCCGGGCTTCTTCCTCGGCGACCAGATGGCCGCCCCGCCCACGCCCGACATCCACCTCCGCTGACCCGGTGCCCGGCCGGCGGCGCCTCGTGGCGCTCCGTCGGCCGGCGGCCGGTCGCGGGGTGGAGCAGGCACCGGGCCCCAGCCGCGGAATCCGCACAGCTGTGGCCCGGTGCCCCACACCGCGGCATCCCCGACCCGTCCCGACCGGGAATGCCGTACCACCACCGAGGACAAACCTAGGCGGGCCACGCGTCGCCCCGGTGACGCCGACGTGAAGATCGTGTTTCAGCCCTCGCGGCGCAGGCCACCGGCCACCTGCTCGGCGATCAGCTCGTACGAGCGCACCCGGTCGGCCACGTCGTAGACCAGCGTGGTCAGCATCAGCTCGTCCGCGCCGGTGCGCGCCAGCAGCTCGCCGAGCTGCCGCCGTACGGTCTGCGGGGAGCCCGTCGCCTGTCCCTCCCGGCGCTGCCGGACGAACTCGCGCTCGGCCTCCGTGTACGGGTACGCCGCCGCCTCGTCCGGCGTGGACAGGGGCTCCGGCCGACCCGAGCGCAACCGCAGGAACGACAGCGCCGCCGGCCCCGCCAGCCACTCCGCCCGCTCGTCGGTGTCCGCGCAGACCGCGTTGACGGCCACCATCGCGTACGGCTCGGCCAGCCACCTCGACGGCCGGAAGTTCTGCCGGTACAGCGCCAGCGCGGGCACCGTGTTCTGCGCGCTGAAGTGGTGCGCGAAGGAGAACGGCAGGCCCAGCAGCCCGGCCAGCTGGGCGCTGAACCCGCTGGAGCCGAGCAGCCAGACGGCCGGCTGCTCGCCGAGGCCGGGGGTGGCCGTGATCTGCCCCGGCCGCTCGCCGCTGAAGTAGTTCATCAGGTCCGCCAGCTCCCGGGGGAAGCCCTCCGCCGACAGCCCCTCCATCGTCCGGCGCAGCGCCAGCGCGGTCACCTGGTCGGTGCCCGGGGCGCGGCCGATGCCCAGGTCGATGCGGCCCGGGTGCAGCGCCTCCAGCGTGCCGAACTGCTCGGCCACCACCAGCGGCGCGTGGTTGGGCAGCATCACCCCGCCCGAGCCCAGCCGGATCGTCGACGTGTGCGCCGCCAGGTGCGCCAGCAGCACCGCCGGGGCGGAACTCGCGATCGCCGGCATGTTGTGGTGCTCGGCCACCCAGAACCGGCGGTACCCGAGTTCCTCCGTGCGCCGGGCCAGCTCGGTGGTGTGCCGCAGCGCCGCGCCGGCGGTGGCGCCGGCCGCGACGGGGGCAAGATCGAGAACAGACAGCGGTACGTTGATCACACGGTTGGCCAACCCCGCCCACCTCGGGTTTGTTCCCCGCAGCAACCAGGCTCACGGTGCCCGCCGCGCCCGCCGCCGGCGCTCAGCCCATGCCGCGCGCCTGCTCGAAGATCAGGCTCGTCTGGGTGTGCAGCACCGCCGGGTCCACGGCCAGGTGGTCCAGCACGAAGTCCCGCAGCGCGTCCGCCGAGGCCGCGCGAACGTGCAGCACGTAGTCCTCCGCGCCCGCCACGTGGAACACCGCCACCACCCCCGGCAGCCGCACCGACCGGGCCCGGAACGCGTCCACCGCCGCCCGCTCGTGCGCGGTCAACCGCACCGACACCAGCGCCTGCAACGGCAGCCCGACCGCCGCCGGATCCACCTCCGCGTGGAACCCGCGGATCGCCCCGCACTCCCGCAGGGCACGGGTGCGGGTCAGGCACGTGGAGGGGGCCACCCCGACCCGCTCGGCGAGGGCGTTGTTCGGCAGCCGGCCGTCGGCGGCCAGCTCCGACAGGATCGCCCGGTCGGTGTCGTCCAGGTCGGCGAACCGCCGCACATCATTCGTCGCAAGGGGCATGGAGACATCATCCATCGAATCCTCCCGCCCTTCCAAGGGCAATTACCGAATCATGTTCGGAACTATTGCCTCCAGTTGGCGCTATGTTCGATCCTTCCGGCATGACGACCGTGGACACCAGAGCCGTGCACGCCGGCCGCGACGACCTCGCCGCCCTCGGCGTCCACGTGCCGCCCATCGACTTCTCCACCACCAACCCGCTGCCGTCGGTCGACGCCGGCGGCGACGCGTACGAGGCCCTTGCCACCGGAGGCACCCTGCCCGCCGGCGGCAGCGCCGTCTACCAGCGCCTGTGGAACCCCACCGTGGCCCGCTTCGAGACCGCCCTCGCCGACCTCGAAGGCACCACCGACGCCGTCGCCTTCGCCAGCGGCATGGCCGCCCTCACCGCCACCCTGCTCGCCGCCACCCGGGACGGGAAGCGGCACCTCGTCGCCGTCCGCCCCCTCTACGGGGGCACCGACCACGTGCTCGCCACCGGCCTGCTCGGCACCACCGTCACCTGGGCCCGCCCCGACGAGGTCGCCGCCGCCGTCCGCCCCGACACCGCCCTGGTGATCGTCGAGACCCCGGCCAACCCCACCCTCGACCTGGTCGACATCGCCGCCCTCGACCGGGCCGCCGGCGACGTGCCCCTGCTCGTCGACAACACCGTCGCCACCCCCGTGCTCCAGCAACCCACCCGGCACGGCGCCGCGCTCGTGCTGCACAGCGCCACCAAGAGCATCGGCGGACACGGCGACGTCCTCGCCGGCGTGGTCGCCTGCGACGGCGACTGGGCCGCCCGGCTGCGCCAGGTCCGCGCGCTCACCGGCGCGGTCCTGCATCCCCTCGGCGCGTACCTGCTGCACCGCGGCCTGCAGACCCTGCCCGTGCGGGTCCGCGCCCAGCAGGCCGGCGCCGAGAAGCTCGCCGCCTGGCTCGCCAGCCACCCCGCTGTCGCGCGGGCGCACCACCCGTCGCTGCACGACCCCGCCGGGCTCGTCGGACGGCAGATGAGCGGCCCCGGCAGCCTCCTCGCCTTCGAGGTACGCGGCGGCGCGCCCGCCGCGGCGGCCGTCGCGAACGCCTGCCGGCTGATCACCCACGCGGTGTCGCTGGGCGGCGTGGACACCCTCATCCAGCACCCGGCCTCCCTGACCCACCGGCCCGTCGAGGGGGAGGCCAGGCCCTGCGGGGGTCTGCTGCGCATCTCCGTCGGCCTGGAGGACGCGGAGGACCTGCGCGCGGACCTGGCCCAGGCCCTCGCCGAACTCGGCTGACCCGAACCGACGTCGTCGGCCCGCGCCGCTGCCGCCTGGTGGCCCGGAGGCGGCGCGGCTGCACGACCTGTCGTCGCGCCGGGAAGTGTCGTGGCGCCCGGGCGGAACACCAGGGGTGCCAACGAGCCCGGGTGACACCCGTGGCGTTCCACCCGTGGGAGCCGCCCGGGCGACATGGTCAGGGCTTCGGGCCGACGTGGCGGTCGAGGGCGGCGACGGCCTCCCGGCGGGCCACGGAGAGGGAGTTGCGGCGGTTCATCCGCCAGGCGACGCCGAGCAGGTCCAACGCCCAGAGGCCACGCAGGAAGTCGCCGGGGTGCGCGGTGACGATCTCCCGCTGCCAGTCGGTGAGGACGATCGGTGCCGACCAGGACCGGCTCGGGCCGGTCGACGCACCAGTGCCACACGGTGCTGTAGGGCAGGGACATGGCTCGGGCGACTGACCGAGTGTTGTTGCCAAGGGCGCGAAGTGCTCGGGCACGCATCTCAGGTGGGTGCACCCGGAAATTACCGAACAGATGTATGACAGAAGTGCCGGGAGCGGGACTTGAACCCGCACGCCCTCTCGGGCAGATGCTTTTGAGGCATCCGAGTCTGCCGATTCCTCCATCCCGGCTTAACCCCTGCGCGGGGTCCGGCCCACTGTACCCGACTAGGCTCATGCGGGAGCATGGGTGGTAGCCGTGCCGGGAACGATGGTGGGAGTGGCCCGTGGCCGAGACGCAGACGGACGTCGAGCGCAGGCGCGTTCTGATCGCCGAGGACGAGGCGCTCATCCGGCTGGACCTCGCCGAGATGCTCGTCGAGGAGGGGTACGAGGTCGTCGGGGAGGCCGGTGACGGGGAGACCGCCGTCCGGCTCGCCGAGGAGCTCAAGCCGGACCTGGTCATCCTCGACATCAAGATGCCGATCATGGACGGGCTGGCCGCCGCCGAGCGGATCGCGGGTGCCCGGATCGCCCCGGTGATCATCCTGACCGCGTTCAGCCAGCGCGACCTGGTGGAGCGGGCCCGGGCGGCCGGCGCGATGGCGTACCTGGTGAAGCCCTTCCAGAAGAGCGACCTGGTGCCGGCGGTGGAGATCGCCCTGTCGCGCTACTCGGAGGTCGCCGCACTGGAGGCGGAGGTCGCGGGGCTGACCGACCGGCTGGAGATCCGCAAGACGGTCGAGCGCGCCAAGGGCGCGCTGATGACGACCTACGGGATGACCGAGCCGCAGGCGTTCAAGTGGATCCAGCGCACGGCGATGGACCACCGGATGACCATGAAGGAGGTCGCCGAGCGGATCCTCGCCGAGACCGCCGGCGGCGAGGTCGCCCAGCCCGCCTCCTGACGGGCCGCGACACGCCGGAGAGGGCTCCGGGGGCTCCTCGCGGGAGCAGTTGATCGATAGCATCTGATCCATGTGGACCCGGCGGCTGGTGGCGGTGCTCGGTGTCCTCGCGGTGCTGCCGGCGGGCTGCGACCGGGCCCCGGCGGAGCCCGCCGACGAGCCCCTGCGCCCGCAGTGGCAGCCGCTGACCCTCACGGCGCCGCCGGGCGTTCCCGGCCGGCCGCTGCTGCGCGACGCCGTGGCCTGCGCCGGCCGGTGGTACGTGGTCGGCGGCGTGGCCGACGCGGCGGGGGAGACCCGGCCGGCGGCCTGGAGCAGCACCGACGGCGTGTCGTGGACGGCGCTGCGGCTGTCGTCGTCGAGCCACTACGGCCGCCAGCACGTGCTCTACGCGGCCGCGTGCCGGGACGGTCGGCTGGCGGCGCTCGGCGCGAAGAACGGCGGCGCGCACGGCAACCCGCGCACGGGCACCTGGTCGCAGTCGCCGGGCGGGGAGCTGCGGGAGGCGTCGGCGCCCTTCGAGCTCTACGCCGGCCCGCGTGCGGTGAGCGTGGCGCGGCTGGCGGCGGGCCCGGCCGGCTGGCTGATCGCGGGGGCGCGGGTCGACGGGGCGGCGGTCTGGACGTCGCCGGACGGCGAGCGGTTCACGATCCGGGAGGGTGCGCCGGAACTCGCCGGTGACGGGCGTGGCCGGACGGTCGCGTACGACGCGGTGGCCGTGTCGTCGGGGTGGTGGGTGGTGGGGGCGGTGCTGCCGCCCGGCGCGACGGCGCAGGCGCCCCTGGCCTGGAGTTCGGCCGACGGGCGGGCCTGGCGGCGGGTGGCGCTGCCGGTGCCGGACGGCCGCGGCCAGGCCCAGCGGGTGGCGTCGGTCGACGGTGCGGTGGTGACGGTCGGCCCGGTGCGCGACGGGTTCGGGGCCTGGCGGCTGACGGGCGGCGAGTGGCGTCGGGTCGGCGGCTTCGGCGCGGCCGGTCCCGGGGTGTCCTCGGTCGGCGCCCTGGTGCCGGCCGGGCGGGAACTGGTCGCGGTGACGGGGGACGGCAGGGGTCGCGGACTGTGGCTCTCCGTCGATGCGGGGGACTCGTGGCGGGCGGTGGCCATGCCGGCCGCGGTGCCGGATGGTGGGAACACCGCCGTGGCGGTGGCCTCGCAGAGTGATCGACTGTTGTTGGTGGCCGACGACGGGGCGGCGTCCCGTGCCTGGTCACTCGGGTTGCCGACCATCGATCGGTAGGGGGTCGACGAGGTTCGACCCGTTACCGAAGAAACGAAGGCGAATGGCCTTCACGGCAGACGGTTCTTACAGCGATCGTTTCGAATCCGCCACGCCGTGTAACGGTTCGGTCAACCCCCTCCCCTGGGGCTTTCATCACAGCTGAAAGGTGGGATAGCGTCCGGCCCCAGACCGGCGACGACGGTCTGGTTCGTCCGCCCCCGCAAGGGCCAATCGGCAGCGGGTGGTTCGGACCATGGGACGGAGGAGGGGTTCGGGCCTTGAGGCAGAAGCTCGCGCGCGTTATCGGTGGGGTCGCCATGCTGGCGCTCGTCGCCGGCGGCACCGCATGCTCCAGCGGTAGCGACGACACGGCGTCCGGTGGCGACGCCTGTGGCAACAAGATCGCGTTCTTCGGCGCGCTGACCGGCAGCTCGGCGGCGCTCGGCATCAACGAGAACAACGGCGTCAAGCTGGCCGTCGACAAGTACAACAAGGAGAACGCCGACTGCAAGGTCGAGCTGGTTCCCCTGGACTCGCAGGGCAGCCCGGACCAGGCGCCGCAGCTGGCCCAGAAGGCCATCGACGACGAGAAGATCCTCGGCATCATCGGCCCGGCCTACTCCGGTGAGTCGGAGGCCGCTGGCCCGCTCTTCAGCGAGGCCGGTCTGGTGACCATCACCCCCTCCGCGACCCGCCCGAGCCTGGCGGAGCAGGGCTGGAAGACCTTCTTCCGCGCGGTCGGCAACGACTTCAGCCAGGGCCCGGCGGCCGGCAACTACATCAAGAACGTGCTGAAGGCCGACAAGGTCTACGTCATCGACGACCAGTCCGCGTACGGCGCCGGCCTGGCCGACGAGGTCAAGAAGCTGCTTGGCCCGGCGGTCGTCGGCTCGGACAAGGTCCAGGGCGAGGGCAAGCAGGTCGAGTTCTCCGCCGTGGTCACCAAGGTCAAGGCCGCCAACGTTAAGGCGATCTTCTACGGCGGCTACTACCAGGAGGCCGGCCTGATCCGCAAGCAGCTCACCGCTGCCGGGGTCACCGCTCCGCTGATCGCCGGCGACGGCGTGAACGACGCCGCGTACATCACCTCCGCGGGTGCGGCGGCGGCCGAGGGCACCATCCTCACCTGCCCGTGCCAGCCGGCCGCCGAGGCGCGCGGCACCTTCGTCCAGGAGTACAAGGCGCTCAACGGCACCGACCCGGGCACCTACAGCGACACGGCCTACGACGCGGCGAACATCCTGCTCGCCGGCATCAAGGCGGGCAAGACCACCCGTGCGGGCCTGCTGGAGTTCGTGAAGGGCTACAGCGGCGAGGGCGTCGCGGCGAGCTACAAGTTCGTCGAGGGCGGCGAGCTCGACCCGGCGCAGGTGAAGGTCTGGGCCTTCAAGGTCGTCGGCGGCAAGGTCGTCCCGGACCAGGAGATCCCGAAGTCCTGACGCCGGTCGCTGCTACAGCGATTGATCGGTGATCGCGGGTGCGGCCGGGAGCTCGCTCCCGGCCGCACCCCATTTTTCTCTCCAGACCCTGATGGAGTGTCCCTTCATTGAACTTCGACGACCTGTTCTCCAACTTCGGGACATACACGACGACCGGCCTGACGCAGGGTGCGATCTACGCCCTGGTCGCGCTCGGCTACACGCTGGTCTACGGCGTGCTGAGACTGATCAACTTCGCCCATTCCGAGGTCTTCATCGCCGGCGCGTTCGCGGCGATCTGGACCTGGAACGGCTTCGGGCTCGACCAGAACTCGCAGGTGAGCGGGATCGGGTCGATCCTGTTCTACCTGCTGGTGGCCATGATCGTCGCGGCGATCGCCTCGGCGGGCACCGCGACGGTCATCGAGCGGGTCGCGTACCGGCCGCTGCGTAAGCGCAACGCGCCGCCGCTGGCCTTCCTCATCACCGCGATCGGCGCGTCCATCGCCATCTCGGAGGCGTTCGGCATCTGGACCCGGCGCCGCCCCGAGGGCGCCCCGATCCTGGTCAGCCAGGACCCGCTGTTCCACGTCTTCGGCGTGCCGATCGACGCGGTACAGCTGCTCACCCTCGGCGCCGCGTTGGCGATGATGATCGCGCTGGACCTGTTCATCAACCGCAGCCGGGTCGGTCGCGGCATCCGGGCGGTGGCCCAGGACGCCAACACCGCCGCGCTGATGGGCGTGAACAAGGACCGGATCATCCTGATGGTCTTCATCGCCGGTGGCGCGATGGCCGGCGTCGCCGGCCTGCTCTACGACGTACGGATCCAGACCCTCACCTACAGCGTCGGCTTCCTGCTCGGCCTCAAGGCGTTCACCGCCGCGGTGCTCGGCGGCATCGGCAACCTGCGCGGCGCGCTGCTCGGCGGCCTGCTGCTGGGCGTGGTGGAGAACTACGCCTCCGGCCTCTTCGGCAGCGAGTGGAAGGACTTCGCCGCGTTCGCGCTGCTGGTGGTGCTGCTGATGTTCCGGCCGACCGGTCTGCTGGGTGAGTCGCTGGGGAGGGCGCGGGCATGACGACCGTCTTGGAAAAGGTGCGCACCGGCCGCGAGGCGGCCGGCGAACGGTGGCGCGGCGCGCCGCGCTGGGTGCGCTGGGCGCTGCTGGCCGCGGTGATCGTGTTCTTCTACGCGCTGCCGAACAAGGAGTTCTACCAGTACCTCGGGCCGATCCCGACCCCCGGTGCGAACTTCACCCAGGTGATGTTCACCGTCTCGATCTACGTGCTGCTGGCCGTCGGTCTGAACATCGTGGTCGGCTTCGCCGGCCTGCTCGACCTCGGCTACTTCGGCTTCTTCGCCGTCGGCGCGTACACCGTGGCGGTGTTGACCTCGCCGAGCAGCGACATCAAGACGCTGTGGCCGTGGCTGCTGGCGGTGCCGGTGGCGATCGCCCTGACGATGCTCTCCGGCGTGATGCTCGGTACGCCGACCCTGCGGCTGCGCGGCGACTACCTGGCGCTGGTGACGCTCGGCTTCGCCGAGATGATCCGCATCGGGGCGGTCAGCTCGGAGTTCCTCAAGGGCCAGCGGGGCTTCAACCAGATCCCGCACCCCCCGGGCCAGTACGCCGACGGCAAGCCGGTCTTCGGCGTGCTCGACGCCCGGCCGTACTACTGGCTGGTGCTCACGGTGATCATCCTGGTGGTGATCGGGGTGCGGAACCTGACCCACAGCCGGGTCGGGCGGGCCTGGATCTCCATCCGCGAGGACGAGGACGCCGCGCAGCTCATGGGCGTGCCGACGTTCAAGTTCAAGCTCTGGGCGTTCGCCGCGGGCGCCGCGATCGCCGGCCTGGCCGGCGCGTTGTTCGCGGGTAAGCAGAACTTCGTCAACTCGCAGAACTTCGAGCTGCTGAACTCGATCATCATCCTGGCCGCGGTCATCTTCGGTGGCTCCGGCAACATCGTCGGCGCGATCGTCGGCGGTGGCCTGGTGGCGTACATGATCGAGCGGTTCCGCGGCATCGAGCTGTTCGGCGTCGAGCTGTACGAGTACCGGTTCCTGTTCTTCGGCCTGGTGCTGGTGGTCATGATGATCTTCCGGCCGGAGGGTCTGATCCCCAACCGACGACGTGCGGCGGAGTTCAAGGATCGCCGCAAGGAGGTGACCGTCGGTGAGTGACACCGAGCAGACGCCGGCCGTCCCGGCGCAGGCCGGCGCGCCGGCCGTGGAGGCGGTTTCCACCCGGGAGCCGCTGCTGGAGGTCGACAAGGTCACGCTGCGCTTTGGCGGCGTGGTCGCGTTGAACGAGGTGGACTTCACCCTCTACAAGGGCGAGATCCTCGGTCTGATCGGCCCGAACGGCGCCGGCAAGACCACCTGCTTCAACGCCATGACCGGCATCTACCAGCCCACCGAGGGGCAGATCCGGTTCCGCGGCCAGCGGATCAGCGGCAAGAAGCGGCACCAGATCACCAAGATGGGCATGGCGCGGACGTTCCAGAACATCCGCCTCTTCCCGGAGATGACCGCGCTGGAGAACGTCCTGGTCGGTGCCGACGCGCACCACAAGACCAGCGTCATCTCCGCGCTGTTCCGCCTGCCGCGGTACTGGAAGGAGGAGCGCGCGGGCCGGGAGAAGGCCGAGCGCCTGCTGGAGTTCGTCGGCATCCGCAAGCGGATGCACGAGTTCGCCCGCAACCTCTCCTACGGCGAGCAGCGGCGGCTGGAGATCGCCCGCGCGCTGGCCACCGACCCGGTGCTGCTCTGCCTGGACGAGCCGGCCGCCGGCTTCAACCCGGCGGAGAAGGAGGAACTGCTCCAGCTCATCCGGCAGATCCGGGACACCGGCGTGACCGTGCTGCTCATCGAGCACGACATGCGCCTGGTCATGGGGGTCACCGACCGGATCGTGGTGCTGGAGTTCGGAAAGAAGATCGCCGAGGGGCTGCCCGCCGAGGTGCGGGAGAACCCGAAGGTGATCGCGGCGTACCTGGGGGTGCCGGACGATGCTGCTTGAGATCGACGATGTGAGCCTGCTCTACGGGCGGATCCAGGCGCTGCACGGCATCAGCCTGACGGTGGACGAGGGCGAGATCGTCGCCCTGATCGGCGCCAACGGCGCCGGCAAGTCGACCACGATGCGGGCGATCTCCGGGATCCGGCCGGTCGCCAGCGGCAGCATCCGGTTCGACGGTGAGGACATCACCAAGCTCCGGGCGGACCTGCGGGTCCGGCGGGGGCTGTGCCAGGCCCCCGAGGGCCGCGGGATCTTCCCCGGCATGACGGTGCTGGAGAACCTGGACATGGGCGCGTACACCCGGCGCGACCGGGCCGGCATCGCCCAGGACCTCGACCGGGTGCTGGGGCTCTTCCCCCGCCTGGCCGAGCGGCGCAAGCAGCACGGCGGCACCCTCTCCGGCGGCGAGCAGCAGATGCTGGCCGTCGGGCGGGCGCTGATGAGCCGGCCGAAGCTGCTGCTGCTCGACGAGCCCTCCATGGGCCTGGCGCCGATGCTGATCCAGCAGATCTTCGACATCATCGTCGAGATCAACCAACAGGGCACCACCGTCCTGCTCGTCGAGCAGAACGCCCAGCAGGCGCTGGCCCGGGCCCACCGGGCGTACGTGCTGGAGACCGGCCGGATCGTCAAGAGCGGCACCGGCGCCGAGCTGCTGCACGACCCGGCGGTCAAAGAGGCATACCTCGGCGTGGCCTGACCGGCCGTCACCCCTCATCGCAAGGAGTACCCCATGTTCCTCATCAGTGGTGGCCGCCGGGCCGTTCTCGGCGTCACCGGCGCCGCGCTGCTGGCCATCTCGCTGGCTGGCTGCGGCGAGAAGGAAAGCAGCACCGAGCAGCCCGGCGCCGGCCCCACCGTCACCGCCGCCGCCGACTCGGCGCTGGCCGCGAAGGTGCCCGACGCCGTCAAGGCCGACGGCGTGCTCAAGGTCGGCACCGACTCGACGTACGCCCCGGCGGAGTTCCTCGACGCCGACGGCAAGACGGTCGTCGGCTTCGACATCGAGCTGTTCAACGCCGTCGCGCAGAAGCTCGGCCTCAAGGCCGAGTACGAGTCGGCCCCGTTCGACTCGATCCTGCCCGGCGTGGACTCGGGCAAGTACGAGGTCGGCGTCTCCTCGTTCACCATCAACGCCGAGCGGATGAAGACCGTCAACATGGTCAGCTACTTCTCCGCCGGCACCCAGTGGGCGACCAAGGCCGGCAACCCGGCCAAGGTCGACAGCGAGAACGCCTGCGGCAAGAAGATCGCCGTGCAGGTCGGCACCGTGCAGCTCGACGACATCACCGCCCGGTCGAAGAAGTGCACCGACGCCGGCAAGCCGGCGATCACGATCGACCAGTACCAGGCGCAGAGCGACGCCACCGCCGCGGTGGTCAGCGGCAAGGACGACGCCATGCTGGCGGACTCCCCGGTCGGCGCGTACGCGGTGAAGCAGAGCAACGGCCAGCTCCAGCTGCTCGGCGACATCTACGAGTCGGCCCCGTACGGCTACGCGGTGAAGAAGGACCAGGCCGCGTTCGCCGAGGTGCTGAAGGAGGCCGTCGCGGCGGTCATCGCCGACGGCACGTACGAGACCGCGCTGAAGAAGTGGGGCGTCGAGGGCGGCGCCATCACGACCCCGGCGCTGAACCCGACCAGCTGACCATGCCGGTCGAGACTGACACACCCGAACGGGCACGGCCGGAACCCATCCAGGCCGTGCCCGTGCGGCATCCCGGGCGGTGGGTCGCCGTCGCCGTGATCGGGGTGCTGGTGGCCATGTTCGTCCACCTGCTGGTGACGAACAAGGCGTTCAACTGGTCGTTCATGGTCGACGAGATGTTCCGGCCGCCGATCATCGAGGGGGTGCGCGGAAGCATCGCGCTGCTCCTGACCTCCATGCTGATCGGCATCGGGCTCGGCGTCGTCCTCGCCATCATGCGGCTGTCGGAGAACCCGATCCTGCGCGGCGTCGCCTGGGCGTACACCTGGTTCTTCCGGGCGGTGCCCCGGCTGGTGCTGGCGATCCTCTTCGGCAACCTCGGCATCCTGTGGGCGCGGATCGAGTTCGGGCTGCCCTTCGACCGGCAGATCGGCGCCCTGTTCGGGGTCGACGACTTCGAGGCGCGGCTGTTCGGCTTCTCCGCGGTGGAGATCCTGACCGGCTTCGTCGCCGGCATGCTGGCGCTGGGCCTGTCCGAGGCCGCCTACATGGCGGAGATCGTCCGGGCCGGCATCCAGTCGGTGGACGAGGGGCAGACCGAGGCCGCCCAGGCGCTGGGCATGCGGCGCGGGCAGATCCTGCGCCGCATCGTGCTGCCGCAGGCCATGCGGGTGATCGTCCCGCCGACCGGCAACGAGACCATCGCGATGCTCAAGGACACCTCGCTGGTGGCCTTCGTGCCGGTCTCCACCGAGCTGTTCTTCCAGCTCAGGGCCGTCGGTAGCCGGACCTTCCAGGTCTTCCCGATGCTGGTCGCGGCGACCATCTGGTATCTGCTGCTGACCAGCGTGCTGCTGGTCGGGCAGTACTACCTGGAGCGGCACTTCTCCAAGGGCGTCGGGCGCACCGGGCGGGCGAAGACCAAGCTGCGGGGCCTCGCGGCGGAGAGCGGCGGCACGACGGGGAAGGTGGACGGCGCATGACCGGGCTGACGGTGCCGGCGCAGGCCGGCGGGCCGGCGGTGGAGTCCGGGCCGATGGTCCGGGCCGAGCAGGTGCACAAGTCGTTCGGGTCGATCGAGGTGCTCAAGGGCATCGACCTGGAGGTCCGCAGCGGCGAGGTGTGCTGCCTGCTGGGCCCCTCCGGCTCCGGCAAGTCGACGTTCCTGCGCTGCATCAACCACCTGGAGAAGATCAACGCCGGTCGGATCTGGGTGGACGGCGACCTGATCGGCTACCGCGAGCGCGGCGGGAAGCTGCACGAGATGCGGGAGTCCGAGGTCGCCGCCCAGCGCCGGGCGATCGGCATGGTGTTCCAGCGGTTCAACCTCTTTCCGCACATGACCGCCCTGCAGAACGTCGCCGAGGCGCCGGTGCTGCTGGGCCGGGAGAAGAAGGCCGCCGCCCGGGACCGGGCCGCCGCGCTGCTGGAACGGGTGGGGCTGGGCGACAAGCTCGGCAACTACCCGGGCCAGCTCTCCGGCGGCCAGCAGCAGCGGGTGGCGATCGCCCGGGCGCTGGCGATGCGGCCGAAGCTGATGCTCTTCGACGAGCCCACCAGCGCGCTCGACCCGGAGCTGGTCGGCGAGGTGCTCGACGTGATGAAGGACCTGGCGCGCGACGGCATGACGATGATCGTGGTCACTCACGAGATCGGCTTCGCCCGCGAGGTCGGCGACTCGCTGGTCTTCATGGACGGCGGCGTCGTGGTCGAGTCCGGCGTGCCCCGCGAGGTGATCGCCAACCCCCGGCACGAGCGGACGAAGGCGTTCCTGGCCAAGGTGCTCTGAGCGGTACGCCGGCGCGGCCAACCGGGCCGCGCCGGCGGCCGTGCCGGTGTCCCGGAGTGTCGGAGCGGGCGGCTAGAGTCGCTGCCGTGACAGCTACGACGCCGCGCCTGCTCCTCGTCGACGGACATTCCCTGGCATACCGGGCCTTCTTCGCCCTGCCGGTGGAAAACTTCTCCACCACGACGGGGCAGCCGACCAACGCCGTCTACGGCTTCACGTCCATGCTGATCAACGTGCTGCGCGACGAGCAGCCCACGCACATCGTCGTCACCTTCGACGTCTCCCGCCGCTCCTTCCGCACCGAGAAGTACGCGGAGTACAAGGCCGGCCGCAGCGAGACCCCGACCGACTTCAAGGGCCAGGTCAGCCTGGTCAAGGAGGTCCTCGCGGCGCTGCGCATCCCGGTGGTGGAGAAGGAGGGCTACGAGGCCGACGACATCATCGCCACCCTCGCCTGCCAGGCCCGCGACCAGGGCATGTCGGTGCTGATCAGCACGGGCGACCGGGACGCCTTCCAGCTCGTCGGCGACCGGATCACCGTGCTCTACCCGCGCAAGGGCGTCTCCGACCTGGCCCGGATGGACCCGGCGGCGATCGAGGCGAAGTACGGCGTGGCCCCGGAGCGCTACCGCGACCTGGCCGCCCTGGTGGGCGAGACCAGCGACAACCTGCCCGGCGTCCCGGGCGTCGGCCCGAAGACCGCCGCGAAGTGGATCAATCTGTACGGCGGGGTCGACGGGGTCGTCGCGCGGGCCGACGAGATCAAGGGCAAGGCCGGCGACAGCCTGCGCGAGCGGCTCGCCGACGTGATCCGCAACTACGAGATCAACTGTCTCGTCTCCGACCTGGAGCTGCCGCTGCGCCCCGAGGACGCGCGCTGGGAGGGCTGGGACCGCGAGGCCGTCCACCAGGTCTTCGACACCCTCGAGTTCCGCATCCTGCGCGACCGGCTCTACCAGTACCTGGAGGCGGTGGAGCCGGAGGCCGAGTCCGGGTTCGACCTGACCGGCGAGGTGCTCACCGCGCCCGGGTCGCTCGCCGGCTGGCTGGAGACGCACGCGCCGGCCGGCACCCCGGTGGGCGTGGCGGCGAAGCTCGACACGGGCCCCAGCCGCCGGCACACCGCCTCCGTCACCGGGATGGCGCTGGCCACCGCCGGCGGCGCGGCGGCCTGGTTCGACCCCGCCACGCTGGAGCCGGCCGACGAGGCGGCCCTGGCGGCCTGGCTGGCCGACACCGGGCGGCCCAAGGTGCTGCACGACAGCAAGCCGGCGGTGCTGGCGTTCGCCGCGCACGGCTGGAGCCTGGAGGGCATCCTCCGCGACACCCAGATCGCCGCCTACCTGGCCCGCCCCGACCAGCGCTCCTACGACCTGACCGACCTGGCCCTGCGCTACCTGCACCGCGAGCTGCGGGTCGACGCGCCGGAGACCGGCCAGCTCACCCTGGAGGGGCTCGGCAACGACGGCGAGGCGGAGCAGAACCTCATGCTCCAGGCCCGCGCCACCCTCGACCTGGCCGACGCGATCGACGCCGAGCTGTCCCGCGACGGCGAGCAGTCGGCGCGGCTGATGGCCGGGGTGGAGCTGCCGCTGATGCGGGTGCTCGCGGCCATGGAACGCACCGGCATCGCCGCCGACACGCACTACCTCTCCGAGCTGGAGACGCACTTCGCGGCCGAGGTGAAGGCCGCCGCCCAGGGGGCGTACGAGGCGGTCGGCCGGGAGTTCAACCTCGGCTCGCCGAAGCAGTTGCAGGAGATCCTCTTCGGCGAGCTGGGCCTGCCCAAGACCAAGAAGATCAAGACCGGCTACACCACCGACGCCGACGCCCTCCAGTGGCTCTACGCGCAGAACCCGCACCCGGTGCTGGCCCACCTGCTGCGCCACCGGGACGTGGCGAAGCTCAAGACGACCGTCGACGGGCTGCTCAAGTCGGTCTCCGACGACGGCCGCATCCACACCACCTTCAACCAGACGGTGGCCGCCACCGGCCGGCTCTCCTCGACCGAGCCCAACCTGCAGAACATCCCGATCCGCACGGAGGAGGGGCGCCGGATCCGCCGCGCCTTCGTGGTGGGGGAGGGCTACGAGTGCCTGCTCACCGCCGACTACAGCCAGATCGAGATGCGGATCATGGCGCACCTGTCGTCGGACGACGCGCTCATCGACGCGTTCAACTCCGGCGCCGACTTCCACGCCGCCACCGCCTCGTCGGTCTTCGGGGTGCCGGTCGACGAGGTCACCGCCGACCAGCGGCGCAAGATCAAGGCGATGAACTACGGCCTGGCGTACGGGCTGAGCGCGTTCGGCCTCTCCCAGCAGCTCGGGATCACCGCCGAGGAGGCGCGCGGGCTGATGGAGAACTACTTCGCCGGGTTCGGCGGGGTGCGCGACTACCTCCAGGAGGTCGTCGCCCGCGCCCGGCACGACGGCTACACCTCCACCATCCTGGGCCGCCGCCGCTACCTGCCCGACCTGGTCAGCGACAACCGGCAGCGTCGGGAGATGGCCGAGCGGATGGCGCTCAACGCCCCCATCCAGGGCTCGGCGGCCGACATCATCAAGGTCGCCATGCTGCACGTCGACACCGCGCTGCGCGAGGCGGGCCTGCGCTCCCGGATGCTGCTCCAGGTGCACGACGAGCTGGTCTTCGAGGTCGCCCCGGGCGAGCGGGAGACCCTGGAGGCGCTGGTGCGGCGGGAGATGGGCGCGGCGCACCCGCTCTCGGTGCCGCTGGAGGTCTCGGTCGGCGAGGGGCGCGACTGGAACAGCGCCGACCACTGACCGGCACCGTCCCACCCCGGCGGCGATGATCGGCCCCCACTTCGCTGATGGTGAGAGTCCGAGTCCCGGGACACCTCACCAGCACGTTCGAAGCAGCGGTCAGCGTCCCGGTCCCCGGCGGGCCTTCGGAGGTTCGCCGTGCCGTTCCAGGGCCTTCCGGGACGGGCCGCCGGGCGGCGGAAGCGGGGCCTTGACGGGATCGTGACCCCAGTTCATCAGGGAGTACCGCCACCGGGTCTGGCGCACGTCGCCGCTGGGCCGCTGCGCCATGTGCCGCCGGACGTACCCGACGACCTTGCGCATGTGCCGGTAGTCGGCCTCGGAGAGCTGGTCGCGCTTGCGGCGCAGCAAGCCGATGATCCTGCGGCCGGACTCGTGCCCCACCGACTCGCCGCCCTTGGTGCCCTTCCGCCAGCCGACATGCTTCGACTCGTCGGTCTCCAGCCACGTCGACAGCTCGGCCGGCTTCATGTTCACCGCCTCGGTGAACTCCCGGTAGGTGTCCCGGTCCTCATCACCCCTGCTCATGGCGCAGCACCTCCGGCCGGTGCGCGACGTCGCGCCCGGAGTCGTCGTTGCGGATCCGGTACTGGGGCTCGTCCGGGGACGCGTTCACGGTGTGCCCGCGGACGTGCGTCCGTTCGGTGATCTTCTCCTTGACCACGCCGTACGCCCGGCCGCTGTGGCTGGCCCAGGAGACGTGGTCGCCTCTGCGGAACTCGCTCTGCTCGGCCATGCGACGCGGGTACCCGGCGTCGATGCCCGGAAACGACGGCCCGGTCGGGGCCGTCGCTCCGGATGCGGCGGGTCAGCCGGCGGGCTTCTCGGCGACGAAGATGGCGGTGCCGGGGAAGAGGCGGCCGCGCAGCGGGCTCCACTGCCCCCAGACGCCCTCGTGTCCCTCGGGCCACTCCGGCTCCACCAGGTCGACCAGGCGGAACCCGGCACCCACGATCTCGCGGACCCGGTCGCCGAGCGTGCGGTGCTGCTCGACGTAGGTGGCGTCGCCGGCCTCGTCCTGCTCCACGTAGGGGGAGCGGTCGAAGTACGAGTGCACCGCCGTCAGCCCGCCCTCGCCGGGGTCGTCGAGGAAGATCCACCGCATCGGGTGGGTCACCGAGAACACCCACCGGCCGCCGGGACGCAGCACCCGGAACACCTCGCGCATGACCGCCGCCGAGTCGGCCACGAACGGGACCGCCCCGAAGGCCGTGCAGGCCGTGTCGAACGCGGCGTCGGCGAAGGGCAGCGCCAGGGCGTCGGCCTGCACCAGCGGCACGCGTACGCCGGTGCGCGCGGCCGCCAGCGCGGCGTGCCGCAGCATGCCGGCGGACAGGTCCAGGGCGACCGGCCGGGCACCCCGGGTGGCGAGCCACCGCGCGGCGGCGGCGGCCCCGCAGCCGAGCTCCAGCACCCGCCGCCCGGCCAGCTCACCCAGCAGCCGTACGTCGGCCTCGCGCACGCCCTCGGGGCACCAGACGAAGTCCAGGTCGCCGAGGAAGCGGCCGTGCTCGGCCTGGTAGTCGTCGGCGTCGGCGTCCCACCAGCGGCGGTTCGCCCGGCGGGCCTCGGCGTCGCCGACCCGGCGCCGGGTCACCCGGCTGTCGTCATCCACCCGCTCACGCTAGTCCCGGCGGCGCCGGGGGCCGGCCGACCCCCGCAGCGCGTGGCGCGGCGTCCGGCGTTACCGTTCACGGGTGATGCCCCTGTGACGGACGCGACACGTGCGACGCCTTCCTCCCGATATCTCCGCTTTCGCAGCTGACGAGGCGGCGAGAGGACGGGAGGCCTTGCACGCTGTGGTAATGCAGCGGGTAGGCTAGACGATGCGCTCGCGGATCGTGTGCCTCGGCAGGGAGCAGGTGCGCGGTCTCCGGGACCACTGGCGGAGCCACATCCATGATCTCACGCGATGATCTTTCGGTGTGCCCGGCGACGGATCCGCTGGCGCGAACAGGTCACCGCGACACACCAGCCTGCTGTGACACACCATCCGACCGGAGCAACCGCCCACATGACGAGCAGCATCGAGGCCCCCTCGAGCGCCACCCGGGTCACCCACGACGATCTCGGTTCCGAGGAGGCTTTCCTCGCCGCGATCGACGAGACCATCAAGTACTTCAACGACGGCGACATTGTCGAAGGCACCGTCGTCAAGGTCGATCGGGACGAGGTCCTGCTCGACATCGGCTACAAGACCGAGGGTGTCATCCCCTCTCGGGAGTTGTCGATCAAGCACGACGTGGACCCGGCCGAGGTCGTTTCGGTTGGTGACCACATCGAGGCCCTGGTCCTCCAGAAGGAGGACAAGGAGGGTCGTCTGATCCTCTCCAAGAAGCGGGCGCAGTACGAGCGGGCCTGGGGCACCATCGAGAAGATCAAGGACGAGGACGGCGTCGTCCGCGGCTCGGTCATCGAGGTGGTCAAGGGTGGCCTCATCCTCGACATCGGGCTGCGTGGCTTCCTGCCCGCCTCCCTGGTCGAGATGCGTCGGGTGCGTGACCTGCAGCCGTACGTCGGCCGTGAGCTCGAGGCCAAGATCATCGAGCTGGACAAGAACCGCAACAACGTGGTCCTGTCCCGCCGGGCCTGGCTGGAGCAGACGCAGTCCGAGGTGCGCACCGAGTTCCTCAACAAGCTGCAGAAGGGCCAGGTCCGCAAGGGCGTCGTGTCCTCGATCGTCAACTTCGGCGCGTTCGTCGACCTGGGCGGCGTGGACGGCCTGGTGCACGTCTCCGAGCTGTCCTGGAAGCACATCGACCACCCGTCCGAGGTCGTCGAGGTGGGCCAGGAGGTCGAGGTCGAGGTCCTGGACGTCGACCTGGACCGCGAGCGGGTCTCGCTGTCGCTGAAGGCGACGCAGGAGGACCCGTGGCGTCAGTTCGCCCGCACCCACGCGATCCAGCAGATCGTGCCGGGTAAGGTCACCAAGCTGGTGCCGTTCGGCGCCTTCGTCCGGGTGGACGACGGCATCGAGGGCCTGGTCCACATCTCCGAGCTGGCCGAGCGCCACGTGGAGATCCCGGAGCAGGTCGTCCAGGTCGGCTCCGAGGTCATGGTCAAGGTCATCGACATCGACCTGGAGCGCCGCCGGATCTCGCTGTCGCTCAAGCAGGCCAACGAGGGCTTCGTCGAGGGCGAGGAGCACTTCGACCCGACCCTCTACGGCATGGCCGCGACCTACGACGCCGAGGGCAACTACATCTACCCGGAGGGCTTCGACCCGGAGACGGGCGAGTGGCTCGAGGGGTACGACAAGCAGCGCGAGACCTGGGAGAACCAGTACGCCGAGGCGCGTCAGCGCTGGGAGGCCCACACCAAGCAGGTGCAGACCTCCCGGGCCGCCGACGCCGAGGCCGCTGCCAACCCGGCTCCGGCCGTCACCGGTGGTGGCACCACCACCTCGACGAGCGCGGCCCCGAGCCGCCAGGCCGAGGAGCCGGCCGGCACCCTGGCCACCGACGAGGCGCTCGCCGCTCTGCGGGAGAAGCTCGCCGGCGGCAAGTGACCCGCTGAACGACGACGGGCCCCGTCCCCGCGATCGCGAGATCGCCGGGGGCGGGGCCCTTCGCCGTTCCCTGACCTGCCCGCCCGCCCCGCGTCGCCGGCCTTCAGGGCGCTCGCGGTCGTGGCGGGTGGCCCGCCGCGCCGGCCGGGGCGGCGGGGAGGAGCGCGCGGGTGAGGGTTGGCCGCCGTCGCACCTACGCGATCGCGGCGGCGATGGCGACTGGTTGCCTCAGGATGGTGCGCTGCCGCTCGGGTGCGACCCGGCGGAAGTCGCTGAGGTAGATCTCGTGGTGTCTGCCCACCATCCGCAACCCGTTGCCCGGCACGAACTCACCGTGCAGCCGCGCCAGCACCTCGGCTTCGTGGTCGAACGAACCGACGTGCAGCGTCTGCACGCACCGCCCCTCGGACAGCGTCTCCAGACGGATGTCGTCGAGCCGCGACGGGCGGTTGCGGGCCCCGGCCTGCTCCACGGCGGCGGTGAACATGTCCCGGCCGACCCAGTCCGGGACCATGATCATCAGCGTCCAGTCCCACCGCGACTTGTCGCGTTCCACGGTGAAGGAGGCCATGTCCTCGGCCCACCACAGGCCCTCTAGGGGCGGCACGACGTAGTCGCGTCCGAGGTCTCCTCTGCTGGCGAACTTCAGCTTGTAGGCCACCGGGTAGAGGGCTTCGACGGCGGCGGTGAACGCCGGTGAGGTGTTCGGGTCGCCGTGGCCGTCGACCATGAGGTACTGCATGTCGGGCACGTCCACGAACCGGAACTCGCCTCGTCTGGCCTGGTAGGCGTCGACGGCCTTCTTGAAGTCAGTCTTCTCCGTCATGCGGCACCTGGGCTCGGGTGGCGAGCCACTGCCTTTCTGCCTCCAGGAGGCTCAGTGAGTACGAGAACACCTCGCGCGCCGGTCGCGGGAGGGGGGCCTGCGCCTGCTGCGCCACCTGGACCGCCCCGATGCGGGCCTCGACCCGCGCCAACCGGGTGCGCAGCGCCCGTGCGTACTCCCGGTCGGAGAGCAGGGGCAGGTTGGCGATCCCGACGAGAAGCGGGTGCCGGGCCGGCTGCGGTTCCTCGATGAGGGCCAGCGCGGTGCGCGCCGCGACCTCCCGGCCCTCGACGGTGGCGTGGAACACCCGGCGGGACTTCGGGGCGGCGGGGGCCTCGGGCACGTGGACGAGGCCGCGCTTCTCCAGCTTGGCGAGCAGGTAGTAGATGGAGGAGAACCCGACGTCGGACCACTGCCGGATGCCGCGTCGCTCGATCACCTGCTCCAGGTCGTAGCCGTGCCGGGCGCGTTCGATGATCAGGCCCAGCACGGTCAGCTCGGCGGGGGTCAGCTCCACGGGCATATCCTATTACTAGGATAGGGGCTCCGGCGGGCGGGTTCCGCCAGGGGTTCGGTCGGGCCGCGGCGGGTGCCCGGACGAGGTGCCCCGGTGCCGGCGGCGCGGCGGTGATCCGGTTGACTGGTGTCGTGCTGAAGGTGGGACTGACCGGGGGAATCGGGTCCGGCAAGAGCGCCGTGGCGAGGCGACTGGCCGAGTGCGGCGCGGTGGTGATCGACTCCGACCGGGTGGCCCGGGAGGTGGTCGCGCCGGGCACGGAGGGGCTGGCCGAGATCGTCGCGGCCTTCTCCGACCGGGTCCTCGACGCCGACGGCGCCCTGGACCGGGCCGCGCTGGGCGCGCTGGTCTTCGCCGACGAGACGGCGCGCTGCCGGCTGGAGGCGATCACCCACCCCCGCGTACGGGCCCGCTCCGCCGAACTCGTCGCCGCGGCGGAACCCGACGCGATCGTCGTCAACGACGTGCCGCTGCTGGTGGAGGTCGGGCTCGCGCCCACGTACCACCTGGTGGTCGTCGTGCAGACGGAGGTGGCCACCCGGTTGGCGCGGCTGGCCCGCGACCGGGGGATGGACCGGGCGGAGGCCGAGCGGCGGATCGCCGCGCAGGCCGACGACGCCCGGCGCCGGGCCGCGGCGGACGTGCTGCTGACCAACGACGGCAGCCTCGCCGACCTGCACGCGGCGGTCGACGCGCTGTGGCGCGAGCGGCTGCGGCCCTACGAGGCGAACCTGCGCGAGCGGCGGCCGGCCCGGTCGGACCGCGTCGCGCTGGCGGAGGCCGACCCGACCTGGCCGCAGCAGTACGCGCGGCTGGCCGCCCGGATCCGGCACGCGGTCGCCCCCGCCGACCTGCGCATCGACCACATCGGCTCGACCGCGGTCCCGGGGCTCGCCGCCAAGGACGTGATCGACATCCAGCTCACCGTCCCGACCCTCGCCGACGCGGACGGGCCGCTGGCCGAACGGCTCGCGGCGGCGGGATTCCCGCGCCTGCCCGGCGAGTGGTGGGACAACCCCCGTCCGCACGGCAGCGGCCGGTGGGAGAAGCGCCTGCACGGCAGCGCCGACCCGGGCCGCCCCGTGCACCTGCACGTCCGCCCGGCCGACTCGCCCGGCTGGCGGTACGCGCTGCTGATGCGCGACCACCTGCGTGCCGACCCGGACCAGCGGGCGGCCTACCTGGTGCTGAAGCGGGAGCTGGCAGCCTCCGCCCCGGACAGCGTCACCTGGACCACGGCGAAGGACCCGTGGTTCGACGAGGAGCACCTGCGCGCCGAGCAGTGGGCGGCGCAGACGGGCTGGCGTCCCTGACCGGTCAGCGGCCCTCCATCGGGGTGCGCGGCGCCGGGGCGAGCCGGGGCACCGTGGCGGGCGTCAGGTCGAGCTGGGCCCAGGCGCCGGCGCGGGTGCGCAGCTCCAGGCGGCGCAGCGCGCCGGCCCGGTCGATCCAGTAGCGCAGCAGCCCCCGGGGCGTGCGCAGCTCCACCACGTCGACGGTCTTCCCGGCGACGGTGTCGCCGCGCACCCGCAGGGCCGTGCCCCGCCCGCCGGGCGATCCGGCGGCCCGCAGCGTCGCGTCGAGCAGCACGCCCAGCTCGCCCGCGCGCTGCGGGTCGGCGCGCCAGCCCCGGGCGGGCGGCGGCAGCGGCGGCCGGCCCGGCGACTCCACGGCGCCCGGAACCGTCGCGGCCGGCACCTCCGCCCGGCGTACGCCGGTGCCGTCGGCGCGCAGCAGCGTCCGGCGGTCCGGCACGTCGAGGTCGGCGACGGTCACGTACGCGGCCCGCCCGCTCCAGCTCACCCAACCGGACCCGCGCAGGTTCGTGGCGGCGTCGACGGGCGCGGTCAGGGTCACGGCGGCGCCGCCGCGGGCGCGGAGCCGGGCGGGCAACCGGTCCAGCCGACCCCGCTCGGCGGTGGTCAGGGCGCGGGGCTGCCCGGGACGGCCGCCGAGGGCGTCGACCGGCCGCAGCGTGGGCCGGTCGGTCCGGTTCAGCAGTACGGTCACCGGTCCGACGCCGGCCAGCGCGGTCTCCAGCCGGTGCAGCCGGGCGTCGTGGTCGAGCCAGTAGCGCGGCTGCCCGTCCGGCGGCGAGGGTGGGGCCGACGCGCCCGGACCGGGCGGCGGCGCCTGGAGGATGTCGACCGGTGTCGCCCCGACCGTGGCGCCGCCGACCCGGCGCGCGGCGTCGGCCGGCGGCTCCGGGCGGTCCGCGGCGAGGCGGAAGAGCAGGTCGAGCACGGCGGCCAGCCCCCGCCCGGCGGGCGGGTCGTGCAGCCGCCAGCGGTCCGCCGGCGGCACCAGCGGGGGCGGCGCGGGGGTCGGCACCGCCGTCGGGTCGGGACGCAGCAGGACCATCGTCGGGGTGGCCTGGAGCAGCCCCCGCTCGGCGCCCGCGCCGGGCCCGCCGACGTCGAGGTAGACCAGCGGCCGGGACCAGTCGACCCAGCCGACCAGTTCGGTGCGCGCCGCGCCGGTGCCCGCCGTCAGGCGCACCCCGACGCGCAGGTCGCGGTAGTTGGTGACCCGCATCGCGGCCAGCCGCTCACGCTCGGCGCCGGTCAGCGCCCGCGGCTGCTCCGAGCGGTCGGGCGCCCAGCTCAGCAGCCCCACGACCAGCGCGGCGGCGGAGAGCACGGCCACGGCCGCGAGCACCAGCAGGACGGTGCGTCGCCGGCCGGTCACCACCCGGGGGATGCCCCCGGTGTGGGCGTCGTCGTGCGGCGGGGGGCCCTGCGGCGGCGGTGTCGGGCCGGGACGGGCGGCGGAGGTCTCCACGGGAGGTTGAACGGGATTCGCCCCCGTGGGGTGACGAGCAGGGGCGCTCGCGGCGGCCGGTCAGCGCCTCACGCGCGACCACGTCGGGTGCGCACGCCGGGCATGCCGGGTGCTGCGACCCCGGTGCCGGGGGCGGGCCGGCCGTGACGGCCTGGCCACCTGCCCGGTCGGCCGCCGCGAGCGGCCTACACGGAGAGCGTAGTCCGGTGAGATGCGCCACACAATGCGAATATTGAAGCCGATCACGGACCGGGCGTAGTCGCGTCGCGGTGTCGGACCCCCGGCGTACCGTGGTGGGCATGGCGCTCGACATTCCCCGGCTCGACGGCCGTTTCCAGGTCATCAGCGAGTTCCAGCCGGCCGGCGACCAGCCGGCGGCCATCGACGAGCTGGAGCGTCGGGTCCGACGCGGCGACCGCAACACCGTGCTGCTCGGCGCGACCGGCACCGGCAAGAGCGCCACCACCGCGTGGCTGATCGAGCGGGTGCAACGGCCGACGCTGGTGCTGGCGCCCAACAAGACGCTCTGCGCGCAGCTGGCCAAGGAGTTCAGCGAGCTGCTGCCGCACAACGCGGTCGAATACTTCGTCTCCTACTACGACTACTACCAGCCCGAGGCCTACATCCCGCAGACCGACACCTACATCGAGAAGGACTCCTCGATCAACGAGGAGGTCGAGCGGCTGCGGCACTCGGCGACCATGTCGCTGCTCACCCGCCGCGACGTGATCGTGGTGGCGACCGTCTCGGCGATCTACGGGCTGGGCACCCCGGAGGAATACCTCGACCGCGCGGTGCGGGTCGCGGTCGGGCAGGAACTCGACCGCGACCAGCTGCTGCGCCGGCTGGTCGACATCCAGTACACGCGCAACGACATGGCCTTCAACCGGGGCACCTTCCGGGTCCGCGGCGACACGCTGGAGATCATCCCGGCCTACGAGGAGCTGGCCGTCCGGATCGAGCTCTTCGGCGACGAGGTGGAGAAGCTCTACTACCTCAACCCGCTCACCGGCGACGTGGTCAAGGAGGTCGACGGGCTGGTGATCTTCCCGGCCACCCACTACGCGGCCGGGCCGGAGCGGATGGAGCGGGCGATCCGCGACATCGAGGCCGAGCTGGCCGAGCGGCTGGCCGAGCTGGAGCGGCAGGGCAAGCTGCTGGAGGCGCAGCGGCTGCGGATGCGCACCACCTACGACATCGAGATGATGCGGCAGGTCGGGTTCTGCTCCGGCATCGAGAACTACTCGATGCACATGGACGGCCGGCTGCCGGGCAGCCCGCCGCACTGCCTGCTCGACTACTTCCCCGACGACTTCCTCACGGTCGTCGACGAGTCGCACGTGACCATCCCGCAGATCGGCGGCATGTACGAGGGCGACGCGTCCCGCAAGCGGATGCTGATCGACCACGGCTTCCGGCTGCCCAGCGCCGCCGACAACCGGCCGCTGCGCTTCGACGAGTTCCTGGAGCGGGTGGGCCAGATGGTCTTCCTCTCCGCCACGCCCGGCCCGTGGGAGCTGGAGCAGGCCCAGGGCGAGTTCGTCGAGCAGGTGATCCGGCCCACCGGTCTGATCGACCCGGAGGTCGTGGTCAAGCCGACCAAGGGCCAGATCGACGACCTGATGCACGAGATCAAGCTGCGCACCGAGCGCGACGAGCGGGTGCTGGTCACCACGCTGACCAAGAAGATGGCCGAGGATCTGTCCGACTACCTCCTGGAGAACGGCATCCGGGTGCGCTACCTGCACTCCGAGGTCGACACGCTGCGCCGGGTGGAGCTGCTGCGCGAGCTGCGCAAGGGCGACTACGACGTGCTGGTCGGCATCAACCTGCTCCGGGAGGGTCTCGACCTGCCGGAGGTGTCGCTGGTCGCCATCCTCGACGCCGACAAGGAGGGCTTCCTGCGCAGCGGCCGGTCGCTGATCCAGACCATCGGCCGGGCGGCCCGGAACGTCTCCGGTCAGGTGCACATGTACGCCGACAAGATCACCCCGTCGATGGCCGAGGCGATCGGGGAGACCAACCGGCGGCGGGACAAGCAGATCGCGCACAACGAGGCGCACGGCATCAGTCCCGAACCGCTGCGCAAGAAGATCCACGACATTCTCGACGACATCTACCGCGAGGCGGAGGACACCGAGAACAGCCGCGTCGGCGGAGCCGTGCGGCAGCTCTCCCGGGGCAAGGCGCCGGTCAAGGAGACCCGCAGCCGGAGCCGGTCCGGCGGCGCGGGGCCCGCGCGGGAGGGCATGGCCCGGGCCGAGCTGGCCCAGCTCATCCAGGAGCTCAACGACCAGATGCTGGCCGCGGCCCGGGAGCTCCAGTTCGAGCTGGCCGCCCGGATCCGCGACGAGGTCGCCGACCTCAAGAAGGAGCTGCGCGGCATGGACGCCACGGGCGTGAAGTGAACTGCCCGAGCCCGCGCCCCGCCCGGGGCGACGAGGGCTGGCCGGCACACGCGGCGACCGGTCTCTGATTGCGGTACGCGAGCGGACTATTGCGCTCAGTGATCGTCCTGCGTACTCTCCCTCGATGGGGAGGCTGGGGATGCCGTTGTCAACGAGTCCGGTCATTCGTCGCGCCCGGCTGGGCGCCGAGCTGCGTCAGCTGCGACGACGGGAGGCGCTGACCCTGGAACAGGTCTGCGACCGGCTGGGTTGGGCCTCCACCTCCAAGCTGTCCCGCATCGAGCTGGGGCAGAGCCGGCCGGACCTGGCCGACGTGCTCGACCTGCTCGACGTCTACGAGGTGCCGCCGCCGCAGCGCGACGCGCTCATCGTCATCGCCCGCGACGCCGCCACGAGCCGGGGCTGGTGGAAGGCGCTGGGGGAGATGGGCGAGCGGCAGCGCACCTACGCCGAGCTGGAGGCCGGCGCGGCGAGCATCGTGGACTGGCAGCCCGCGATCGTGCCGGGGCTGCTCCAGACCCCGGCGTACGCCCGGCTGCGGCTCGCCGCCGGCCAGCTGCTCGACCCCGCCCTCGACGTGGACGCCGACGTGCGCGCCCGGGCGCTGCGGCACGAGGTGCTGCGACGGGCGGACCCGCCCCGTTACACGGCGCTGCTCGCCGAGGCCGCCTGCGAGGCCGGCGACACCCCGCCGCAGGTGTGGCGGGAGCAGTTGCGGCACCTGGTTGACCTGGCGGCCCTGCCGCACGTGACGATCCGGCTGCTGCCCCGGGGCGTCGCCGCGCGGGGCGGGGCGCAGCCGCTGACGCCGTACTCCTGCTACTCGTTTCCCGACCCGGCCGACCCGCGCACGGTGATGCTGGAGGCGCTGACCACCGACGTGCGCCTGGTGACGGCGGCCGACGTAGACCGCTACGAGCAGCTCACCGGTTGGCTGCTGGACGTGGCCCTCGGCCCGGAGGAGACGGTCGCGGCGCTGGACCGGCTCGCCGCCGACTGAGCCCGCGTCACCCGTGGCGGCGGAAACCGCCCTCCGAGTCGATCACCTGGCCGGTGATCCAGTCGGCGTCGGGCGAGCAGAGGAACCGCACCAGCCGGGCGGCGTCCTGCGGGGTGCCCCAGCGCCCGCCCGGGAAGAGCTTCGCGACCTCGGCGTACGCCTCAGGGGAGGCGTACCCGGTGTCCGTCGGGCCGGGGTGGACGCAGTTGACGGTGATGCCCCGCGGCATGAGCAGCGGCGAGAGCTGGAAGGTCGCGTTCTCCACCGCCGCCTTGCTGACCGCGTAGGCGAGGGTCTGCGGCATCGGGCCGAGGCGCTGGCCGCTGGAGAAGAGCACCAGCCGGCCGCCCCCGCCGGCGGTGAAGGCCTCGGCGAACGCCTCGGCGAGCAGCAGCGTGGCCCGCACGTTGACCAGCAGGTGCCGGTCGATCTCGGCCGGGTCCAGCGCGCCGAACGGGGTGTCGGTGCAGTACGCGTGCACGGCGACCACCGCGTCGAGCCGGCCGTGCCGGCGCAGCGCCTCGCCGACCAGGTCGGCGGGCGCCGCCGGGTCGATCAGGTCGGCGCGGACGTGTGCGGCGTCGCCCAGCTCGCCCAGCAGGGCCGGCACGCCCTCGGGATCACCGCCGTAGGGCTGGGCGTCGTCGAACTCCGGCAGGCCGGTGAGCAGCAGCCGCCAGCCGTCCGCCGCGAGGGTGCGGGCGACTGCCGCGCCGATGCCGATGCGCCGACTCACGCCCGTCACGAGGGCCACCCGTTGCGTCATGGGGGCCAGTCAACCGGGCCTGGTGCCCGGGGGCCAGCGGTTATCGCCGCGCGGCAACCGGGCCCGGCGCCCCCGAGCCCGTCGGGACCGGCGGCCGGCGCGTGCACGGCGCAGCCTAGGGCAGGGGTACGACAGCTCAGGCCGGCACGTCCACGAAGTGCTCGACCAGCGGCGGGTTGGCGAAGTGCGGGCCGATCAGCGCCCGCCACTGCGCGAAGCGCTCGGTGGCGCGGAAGTTGTCGGTGTGCGCCTCGACCGAGTCCCACTCGACCAGCAGCACGAACCGGCTCGGGGACTCGACGCCCCGGGTCATCCGCACCGACCGGCAGCCGGGCGTGCCGGCGAGCACCGGATGCCCCTTGGCGTACGCGGCGGCGAACTCGTCCTCGTGTCCCGGCAGTACGTCGATGAGCGCGACCTCAAGCACCATGACCGGAAGCCTTTCACGCCGCCGCGCGGGCCGGACGCCGTGGGGGCCTGTTCCCGCAGGCTGGGCGGATCTAGGGTGGCGCGCGGAAAGGGGAGGCGGATGGTCGACTGGCTCACCGGCACGGCGTTCACCGTGGCGGGCACCGGCACCACCTGGGCGGAGCTGCTGGGCTTCGCCACGGGGGTGCTCAACGTCTGGCTGGTGGCCCGGCAGCGGATCGCCAACTGGCCGGTCGGCATCGCCAACGTGCTGCTGCTGATGCTGCTGTTCTGGACGGCCGGCCTCTACGCCGACGCCGGCCTCCAGGTCGTCTACGTCGGCCTGGGCCTGTACGGGTGGTGGGCGTGGCTGTACGGCGGCGAGCGGCGCACCCGGCTCACCGTCGGCCGGACGGGTCGCGGGGAGTGGTGGGCGCTGGCGGCGGCGGGCGTGGTGCTGACGGGCGGGCTCTGGGCGTTGCTGGACCGGGCCACCGACTCCACCGTGCCGCTGCCGGACGCGCTGACCACCGCGCTGTCGCTGCTGGCCACGTACGGGCAGACCCGCAAGCGGGTGGAGAGCTGGTGGCTGTGGATCGCCGCTGATCTGGTCTACATCCCGCTGTACGCGTACAAGGGGCTGTACCTCACTGCGGCCCTCTACGTGATCTTCCTCGGGCTGTGCGTGCTCGGGCTGCGCGAGTGGCGGGCGGACCTGCGGCGCGGCGCCGCCCCGGCTCCGGTGCATCCCGGTCCGGCCCCGGCGGCGGCGTGAGCGCCGGGCCGGCGCCGACCGACGGGTGCCCGGCGGCGGGTGCCGGCGGCGGCCCGCCGCGGTCGCCGGAGTTCCGGCACGCGATGGTGGTGGGCAAGTTCTATCCGCCGCACGCGGGCCACCACGCGCTGATCGAGGCCGCCGCCGCCCGCTGCGCGGCCGTCACCGTGGTGGTCGCGCCGTCCCGCCGGGAGTCGATACCGCTCGGGCTGCGGCTGGACTGGCTGCGCGAGGTGCACGCGGGCACGCCGTGGGTCCGCTTCGTCGGGCGGTACGACGACCACCCGGTGGACTACGCCGACCCGGAGGTCTGGGACCTGCACTGCGCGGTGTTCCGGGAGGCGCTGGGCGGGGCACCGGTGGACGCCGTCTTCTCCTCCGAGGCGTACGGCGAGGAGTTGGCCCGGCGGTTCGGCGCGGCGTCGGTCTGCGTGGATCCGGGGCGGCGCGGCGTGCCCGTGTCGGGCACGGCGGTGCGCGCGGACCCGGCGGGCCACTGGGGCCGGCTCAGCGCGCCGGTGCGGGCGTGGTTCGTCCGGCGGGTGGTGGTCCTCGGCGCGGAGTCGACGGGCACCACCACGATGGCCGCCGCCCTCGCCGCGCACTACGGCACCCGCTGGGTCCCGGAGTACGGCCGGGAGCTGACCGCGCGGAAGCTGACCCGGCTGCGCGAGCGGGATCCGGCGGCCACGGTCTTCGACGTGGCCTGGGACCGCGACGACTTCGCCGAGGTGGTCCGGGAGCAGCAGGCGGCGGAGGACGCCGCGGCGCGATCGTGCGGCCCGCTGCTGTTCTGCGACACGGACGCGCGGGCCACCGCCGTCTGGGAGGAGCGGTACCTGGGGTCGACGTCGGCACGGGTGCGCGCGGCGGCCCGGCGCCCCGCGCTGTACCTGCTGACCGACCACGTCGGGGTGCCCTTCGACGACGACGGGCTGCGCGACGGCGAGCACCTGCGGGCGTGGATGACGGGACGGTTCCGGGCGGAACTGGCCGGCTGCGGCGTGCCGGTGGTGGAGCTGACCGGCCCGCACCGGCGGCGGCTCGCCCGGGCGGTGGCCGCCTGCGACGGGGTCCTCGCGGCGGGCTGGCCGCTGGCCGACCCGTTGGTGGCGCCGGGCCAGGAGCCGGCGCGCGGGCCGAGGAGCGACGCCGCCTAGTACCTAGCCTCCTAGGATGCTCACGGGGGGTGTACCCCGTCACGCCGTTCGCGATAGATGCTCGCGAGTGGGAAAGGACACCGACCGCCCGGGCTGCGGTCACTCGCCGCCATGGGCAACAATGACGGGCGAAGGAGGGGAGTATTCCCCCGCGACGGAGTCGTCAGCACGGTCGAGCGCCGATCCTGGATGCGCGACCCGGCCCCGTCGGTCGCCGCCCTCGCGGGCGGCGACGGAAGAGACCTCCGACAGCCACCAGTGTCAGCGTCGCCGGCACACCGCGCCCACCGAGGGCGTACGGTGTGCCCGTCGTTGCGTGTCTGCCGGAGGAATGAATCTTGGACGTGTCCGGACTGGTCTGGGCGGGGACGCTCGTCGCCCTGACCGGGATCCTGCTCGTGGATCTGCTGATCGTCGGTCGGCGACCGCACGAGCCCAGCGTGCGTGAGTCGAGCCTCTGGGTCGGCTTCTACGTCGCCCTGGCCCTCATCTTCGGCGCCGGCCTCTGGCTGACCTCCGGGGCCAGCGCGGCCGGGCAGTTCTACACCGGCTGGCTGACCGAGTACAGCCTCTCGGTCGACAACCTGTTCGTCTTCGTGATCATCATGGCCCGGTTCGGGGTGCCCCGGCAGTACCAGCAGAAGGTGCTGCTCATCGGCATCGTGCTGGCGCTGGTCATGCGGGGCGGTTTCATCGCGGCCGGCGCGGCGCTGATCTCCCAGTTCTCCTTCGTGTTCTACGTCTTCGGCGCGTTCCTGATCTACACCGCGATCAACCTCGCCCGGCAGGGCGAGCCCGACGAGGACGAGTTCTCCGAGAACCTGCTGATCCGGTGGAGCCGCAAGGCGCTGCCGATCTCCCGGGACTACGACGGCGCCAAGCTGACCACCCACACGATGAAGGGCAAGCGGATCTTCACCCCGATGCTGATCGTCATGATCGCCATCGGCACCACGGATCTGATCTTCGCCCTCGACTCGATTCCGGCGATCTTCGGCATCACCCAGGAGCCGTACCTGGTCTTCACCGCCAACGTCTTCGCGCTGATGGGCCTGCGGCAGCTCTACTTCCTGCTCGGTGGCCTGCTCAACCGCCTGATCTACCTCAGCTACGGCCTGGCCGTGGTGCTCGGCTTCATCGGCGTCAAGCTGGTGCTGGAGGCCCTCGCCGACAACAAGCTGCCGTTCATCAACGGCGGCGAGCACGTCTCCTGGGCCCCGCACATCCCGATCTGGCTCTCGCTGACGATCATCCTGGGCACCCTCGCGGTGGCCACCGTGGCCAGCCTGGTCAAGTCCTCCCGGGACCGGCGGCGGGTGCTCACCGACGCCCGCCACTGAGGCGTACCCGACGCGACGAAAGGGGGCGCTCCCGGCCGGGAGCGCCCCCTTTCCGTGTCGTACGCGGTCAGACCCGGTGCACGCCGACCAGGGTGGCGGTGCGCTCGTCGGGCAGCCGCTCCTCCAGCACCCGCCGCTGCACGTAGCAGGCGTGCAGCATCCGCCGGTCGTCGCCGGGGCGCGGGTCGGCGGTGACGATGCCGATGTGGTGGATCCGGCGCCCCGGCCGGGCGAAGAAGTAGAGGTCGCCGGGACGTTCCGCGCCCATCGGCACCGGCGTCGTCGCCGCCGCCTGGTCGTCGGCGTCGCGCGGCAGCAGCACGCCGAGCCGCCGCCAGGCCAGGTGGACCAGGCCGGAGCAGTCGATGCCGTACGCCGACACCCCGCCCCAGATGTAGACGACGTCGACCAGTCGCTGGGCGACGGCCAGCACCTCCTCGGCCGACGGGGGCGTGGTCGGCACCGGCACCGCGTCGCCGCCGGGCAGCCAGAGCGGCGCGGCGTGGCCCGGCGCGTGCACCGGTTGCCAGCCGTCGACCGCCGGCCCGGCCGGGATCAGCCGGGTGCCGAGGACGATCCCGGGGAGCACCTCGGCACCGTCCGGCGCGTCGCGCAGCGCGGTGACGGTGGCGTCCACCACGAGCGGGTCGGCGTCGGCGGTGCCGGCGGCCGGGGCGAGCTGCTCGGTGGGCAGCCAGCCGGGGTAGCCGCGCGGGTGCAGCCGGGGGGCCGGCTGCTCGACCGCCACCACGTGGGCCCAGCCGTCCGGGCGCAGCTCGGTGACCAGCACCCGCTCGCCGAGCAGCAGCTGGCTCAGCACGCAGTCGCCGACCTGCTGGTCACTGTCCATGCCCGAGATCCAGGCCGCGATGTCGGTACGCGGGGCCAGGGCGGGACCGTCGACGGGTCGTACCGCCTCGGGGCAGCTCCAGAGGGTCGCGACCGCGACCCGGACCACGGCCTCGCGGCCCGGTTGCAGCTCCACGTCCACCCCCAGCTCCCACCGAATGTCCCCGCGACCATATGAAAGTTTCCGACGGGCATCAACTACTAGTCTGCATCTTTGCTTCAGTAACGGAGCTGATGCCGAGACCCGGGGCGTCCGGCAGCACGACGGTCGCGCCGTCGTACCGCAGGCCGCCGCGCACCGGGGACCAGGCCAGCCACCAGGCGGCGTCCAGGTCGGCCACAGCGGTGGTGCCGTAGGCGCCGACCAGGCTCGCGGCGGCGCCGATGCCCACCTGGCTCTCCATCATCGATCCGACGACGGTGCCGAGGCCGTGCGCGGCGGCCAGGTCGAGCAGGGTCCGGGCCGGGTGCAGGCCGCCGCACTTGGCGAGCTTGACGTTGACCATGTCGGCGGCCCGGCGGCGGATCACCTCGACGAGGTCGCGGACCCCGAAGACCGACTCGTCGGCGAGGATCGGCACGTCCACCCGGTCGCTGACCCAGGCCAGCCCGTCCAGGTCCCAACGGGGGACCGGCTGCTCGACCAGCTCCACGTCCAGCCCGGCGTCCTCGACGCCACGGATGACCCGGACCGCCTCGCGCGGGGTCCAGCCCTGGTTGGCGTCGAGCCGGATGCGGACGCCGTCGCCGACTGCGGAACGCACCGCGCGGACCCGCTCCAGGTCGCCGGCGGCGTCGGTGCCCACCTTCAGCTTGAGCACGCCGAAGCCCTCCGCCCGCCGCTGCCGGGCCGCCGCCGCCAGGTCCACCGCGTCGCCCGCGGCGAGCGTGACGTCCGTGGGCACCCGCAGGGCCGTGCCCCCGAGCAGCCGCACCAGCGGTACGCCGAGCCGCCGCGCGGCCAGGTCGTGCAGCGCGACGTCGACGGCCGCCTTGGCCGCCTCGTTGCCGACGACCGCCCGCTGCACCTCGGTGCAGCGGGCCACCAGGTCGTCGGCGTCGCGACCGGTGAGCGCCGGGCCGATCAGCTCGCGGACGCACGCCTCGGAACCGGCGACCGACGCACCGGTCACCTGCCACACCTGCGGCGCCTCGCCGTAGCCGGACCGGCCGTCGGCGTCGACGACCTCCACCACCAGGGTCTCCACGGTCGTGGTGCGGCGCAGCGCGGTGACGAACGGAGTGTGTAAGGGGGCGGAGAGCCGATGGGTGCGTACCGCGGCGATCGTCATGTGCGGCACCCTATACGGGCACGGGCAGGCGAAGGGGAGGCCGAGCATGAGCGAGCGGAGCGAGCGAATCGTCGGGTGCAGGGCGGTGGTGCCTCATGGCGGCACGGAGCGGAGCGGAGTGCCGGCATGAGCGAGCGGAGCGAGCGAATCGTCGGGTGCAGGGCGGTGGTGCCTCATGGCGGCACGGAGCGGAGCGGAGTGCCGGCATGAGCGAGCGGGACTGGGATCTGGTGGGCGCGCCGAACGCGCGGGACCTCGGCGGCCTGGTCGGCGCCGACGGCCGGAAGGTGCGTCCGGGGGTGCTGATCCGCACCCCGGCACTGGGTCGGCTGACCGACGAGGACCTGCCGGTGCTGGCCAAGCTCGGCCCGGCCTGCGTGGTCGACCTGCGGGACCACTCGGAGACGGCGGTCGCCCCGCCGGACCGGCTGCCCGGCGAGCCGCGGGTGGTGCACCTGCCGGTGCACGACGCCGAGCACCCCGTCTTCACGTACGTCTCGGCGGTGCTGCTCGGGCACGACCTGGGCGCGTACGAGGCCCTGGTGGAGCAGGGCACCCCGGCGGCGATGGCGGCGATCTACCGCTGGTTCGTCAGCGGGGAGTCGGCACGGGCGAACTTCGGTGCGGCGGTGCGGCTGGCGGCCCAGGCGGAGAACCTGCCGTTGGTCTACCACTGCTCGGCGGGGAAGGACCGGACCGGCTGGTTGACGGTGTTGCTGCTCAGCGCGCTCGGTGTGGACGAGGCCGCGATCCGGGCGGACTACCTGGCGAACAACCGGCTGACCGAGAGCCTGCGGGAGGTTCTCCTGGAGGCGATGCGCCGCCGGCTGCCGGGGCTCGACGTCGAGGCGGTGCGGCCGGTGCTGGAGGTGCGCGAGGAGTACCTGGACGCCGCGTACGCGGAGGTGCGCCGGGCGCACGGGTCGTTCGGGGCATACCTGCGCGACGGCCTCGGGGTGACCGACGACGTCGTGGCGGCGCTGCGGGCGCACCTGCTGGAGTGAGGCGTCAGGTCACAGGTCGCGCCGGGCGTCCCAGGCGGCGGCGGACACCCGCGCGATGAGCCGGCAGGCGTCGTCCTCGTCCTCGCCCGTGGGGCCGCCGTCGGCGAGGTCGGTGGTGGTGCAGACGACGATGGCGTACGGCGGCGCGTCGTCGGGGAAGACCACCCCCGCGCCGTGCCGCACGCCGCGCACCCAGCCGTTCTTGTGCGCGATGCGGGTGCCCTCGGGCAGCCCGGCGGCCAGGTCCTCACGGTGTTCCTGGGCGAACAGCACGTCGAGCATGGCCGCGCAGCCGGCCGGCGAGGCGAGCGGACCCGGGGTGTCCGCGCCGGCGGCCAGCGCACCGAGCAGCGCGGCCAGGTCGGCGGCGGTGACCAGGTTGGTGACGCCCGCCTCGCGGGCCGCGAAGTCCTCGATGCCCCGGCCGGTGACGCTGTACCGGGCCCCGGCGAGGTCCCATACCCGGGCCACGGCCGGCAGTCCGACGTGGCCGATGACCAGGTTGGTGGCGAGGTTGCTGGAGCGGACGATCATCCGGTGGGCGAGCCAGCGCAGCGGCGCGCTTGCGCCCACCCGCTCCCACACGGCCTCGTCGTTGTCGTAGTGCCGGGCGCAGGAGAACCGGGGCACGCCGGGCAGCGCCGAGTCGAACTCGTTGCGCACCGGCACCGGGGCGTCCAGGTCGAGGGTGCCGGCCTCGGCGGCGCGGTGCAGCGCGACGAGCACCGCCGCCTTCATCGTGCTGGCCGCGTAGTGGGTCGCGTCGGCGTGCCGGGTCCAGGCGGGGGCGGCGCCGACCCGCCCCACGTACGCCGACACGGTGCCGGGCACCCCGTCCAGATGGGTGTCGAGCTCGTCCCAGGTCATGCGGCTGACCGTAACGGATCGCCGACGGGGCGGCGGGGCGGGGCGATCGGTCGTACCGTGCGGGGATGACGGTTGCCGCCTACGACGCGCACGCCGACTGGTACGAGGCGTTCGCCACCGACACGTCCAGCGACTACATGACCCGGGTCCGCGGCCAGCTCCGCGACCTGCTCGGCCCCGGCCCCGGCCGCTGCCTCGACCTGTGCTGCGGCACCGGCCTCCAGGCGGCGGAGCTGCGCGGGCTGGGCTGGGAGCCGGTCGGGCTCGACCTGTCCGCCGGGCAGCTGCGGCACGCCCGGCCGCGCCTGCCGGTGGCCCGTGCCGACGCGGCGGCGCTGCCGGTGGCCGACGCCTCGGTGCCGGCGGTGGCGTGCGTGCTGGCCCACACCGACGTGCCCGACTACGCGGCGGTGATCGCCGAGGTCGCGCGGGTGCTGGCGCCCGGCGGGCGGTTCGTCCACGTCGGAGTGCACCCGTGCTTCACCGGGGCGTTCGCCGACCGCTCCGACCCGCAGCGGATCGTGATCGACGGCGGCTACGCCGAGCGGGAGCGCAGCTTCCGGGCCTGGACGCCGCACGGGGTGCGGGTGCGCGTCGGCGCGTGGCACGTCCCGCTGGCCGACCTGCTCAACGCGGTCACCGACGCCGGCCTGACCCTGGTCCGCACGGCCGAGGCCGGCTCGGGCCCGGTGCCCGACCTGTTCGCCTTCCTCGCCACCCGTCCCGCCTGAGCTTCCAGGGCCGGAACGGGCGGAGCCCGGACCGCGCGGGCGGTCCGGGCTCCACCGGTGGCTGCCGTCGTACGTCAGCCGGCGTGCTTGCGGCGGGCGGCGGCCCGGCCGCGGGCGGTCTGGTCGAGCACCACCTTGCGGATCCGGATGGCGGCCGGGGTCACCTCGACGCACTCGTCCTCGCGGCAGAACTCGAGGGCCTGCTCCAGCGACAGCTTGCGCGGCGGGATCAGCTTCTCGGTCTCGTCGGAGGTCGACGCGCGCATGTTGGTGAGCTTCTTCTCCTTGGTGATGTTGACGTCCATGTCGTCGGAGCGGGAGTTCTCCCCGACGATCATGCCCTCGTACACCTCGGTGGTCGGCTCGACGAAGAGCTGGCCGCGCTCCTGAAGGTTGATCATCGCGAACGACGTGACGGCGCCGGCCCGGTCGGCGACCAGGGAACCGTTGTTGCGGGTGCGCAGCTCGCCGAACCACGGCTCGTACGACTCGAAGACGTGGTGCAGGATGCCGGTGCCCCGGGTGTCGGTGAGGAACTCGGTGCGGAAGCCGATCAGGCCCCGGGCCGGGACCAGCCACTCCATCCGGATCCAGCCCGTGCCGTGGTTGACCAGCTGCTCCATCCGGCCCTTGCGGGTCGCCAGCAGCTGGGTGATCGCGCCCAGGTACTCCTCGGGGGCGTCGATGGTGAGCCGCTCGACCGGCTCGCAGGTCTTGCCGTCGATCTCCTTGGTGACGACCTGCGGCTTGCCGACGGTCAGCTCGAACGACTCGCGGCGCATCTGCTCGACCAGGATGGCCAGCGCCAGCTCGCCGCGGCCCTGCACCTCCCACGCGTCGGGGCGCTCGGTGGGCAGCACCCGCAACGACACGTTGCCGACCAGCTCCTTGTCGAGCCGGTCCTTGACCATCCGCGCGGTGACCTTGGCGCCCTTGACCCGGCCGACCAGCGGCGAGGTGTTGGTGCCGATGGTCATCGAGATGGCCGGCTCGTCGACGGTGATCAGCGGCAGCGGGCGCGGGTCCTCCGCGTCGGCCAGGGTCTCACCGATCATGATCTCGGGGATGCCGGCGACCGCGATGATGTCGCCCGGGCCCGCCGAGTCGGCCGGCTTGCGCTCCAGGCCCTCGGTCATCAGCAGCTCGGAGATGCGGACCCGCTGGGTGCTGCCGTCGGTGCGGCACCAGGCCACCGTCTGACCCTTGCTGATGGTGCCCTGCCGCACCCGGCACAGCGCCAGCCGGCCGAGGAACGGGGAGGCGTCGAGGTTGGTGACGTGCGCCTGAAGCGGCGCCTCCTCCTCGTACGCGGGCGGCGGGATGGTGTCCAGCAGGGTGCGGAACAGGGGCTCCAGGCTGGTGCTGTCGTCGGGTACCGCGCCGTCGGCGGGCTGGGTCAGCGAGGCGATGCCGTCGCGGGCGCAGGCGTAGACGATCGGGAAGTCGATCTGCTCCTCGTCGGCGTCCAGGTCGAGGAAGAGCTCGTAGGTGTCGTCCACGACCTCCTTGATCCGGGCGTCGGGACGGTCCACCTTGTTGATCACCAGGATGATCGGCATGCGGGCCTTGAGCGCCTTGCGGAGCACGAACCGGGTCTGCGGCAGGGGGCCCTCGCTGGCGTCCACCAGCAGCACCACGCCGTCGACCATGGTCAGGCCGCGTTCGACCTCGCCGCCGAAGTCGGCGTGGCCGGGGGTGTCGATGATGTTGATGGTCACCGGGGCGGAGCCGTCGGCCGGCATGTACCGCACGCCGGTGTTCTTGGCCAGGATGGTGATGCCCTTTTCCCGTTCGAGGTCCATCGAGTCCATGACCCGCTCGGTTACCTCGCCGCGGGCGCCGTAGGCGCCGGCCTGCCGCAACATGGCGTCGACCAGGGTCGTCTTGCCGTGGTCGACGTGGGCGATGATGGCGACGTTGCGGAGGTCGGTGCGAAGCTGCATACCCTCCATACTCCTGTCTGCGGTTGCCGGGGCACGCGTCGGGGTCTCCCCCCCAGATGGCCCGGATCTCTGCCGAAACTGATGTTCCGACCGTTTCAGCGCCTGGCATGCTGACCCCCGTGGGAATGGGGGCCCGATGCACGACCTGCTGACCTCGCTGCAGGGCCTGCCGCCCCTGCTGATCTATGTGATCGCCGCGATGATCGTCGCGGGGGAGACCGCAGTGATCTTCGGTCTGCTGGTGCCGGGCGAGGCGACCCTGTTGCTGGTCGGCTTCCTAGCGTACGCGGGGACGCTGCGACTCGTACCGGCACTGCTGGTGATGATCCTTGCAGCCGTGATCGGCGACACACTCGCGTACCGGGCGGGCCGGCGGCACGGGCCCCGGCTGCGCGCCGGCCGGCTGGGCGCCCGGGTGGGTCACGAACGGTGGAGCCGGGCGGACGCGATGCTCGGTCGGCTGGGCGGGCGCGGGGTGCTCACCGCCCGCTGGGTGGCCTTCGCCCGCACCCTGGTGCCCCGGCTGGCCGGGGCGGCCGGGATGCCGTACCGGCGGTTCGCGCCGTGGAACCTGGCCGGGGCGGTGACCTGGGTGGGCGGCTCGGTGCTCGTCGGCAACCTGGCGGGGGAGTCGTACGAGACGGTCTCCCGGCTGCTCGGGCGGGCCACCGGCGTGGTGCTGGTGCTGGTGGCCGCGCTGGTCGCGGTGGTGCTGGCGGGGCGGTGGCTGGGCCGCAACCCGGACCCGGCCCGGGCGCTGGCGTCGCGGGCCGCGGGGCTGCGGCCGGTGCGCTGGCTCAGCGGCCGGTACGGGGTGCTGTTCTTCCTGCTCGCCATGCACGTCGGGCCGGCCTGGACGCTGCTGATCAACCTGGTCGCCGGCCTGCTGCTGCTCTTCGTGGCGGGGCTCGCCATCGCCTGGGTGCTCGGGGCCGTGGTCCGGCACAGCGGCCTGGCGGTGCTCGACGGCGCGATCGCCGACTGGTTCGCCGACCGGCGTACGCCCGGGGCGGTCGACGTCACGCTCGCGGTCGTCTCGGCGCTGCGCGGATCGTCGCTGATCGTGCTGGTGGCCGTCGTCGCGGCGGTGCTGGCCTGGCGGAACCGGCCCTGGCGGGCGGACCTGCTCAGCGTGGTCGGCACGGTCGGGGCGTTCGTGCCGCTGGTGGTGCTGGCCGTGGTGGTCGACCTGGCCGGGCCGGCGGCGGGCGGGCCGGACGGCCGGGACGCCGCCCTGTTCCCGACCCAGAACGCCGTGGTGGCGGCCAGCCTCTGCACCCTCGCCTGGCTGCTGTCGCGGGGGGCGCGCTGGCCGGTGGCGGTGGCCGCGTGGACCGCCGCGGCGGCCGGGGTGGTCGGCATCGTCGGCGCCCGCCTCTACCTGGGGTTGAGCACGGCCAGCGGCAGCGCCACGGCGGTGCTGCTCGGGGTGGCCTGGACGGCGTTGTTCGTGGTCGCCTGGGCCACCCGCGACAGGACGGTGGGCGACGACGCGGCGGAGCCCGAACCGGTGGCGGTGCGCACCGACGCGTGAGCCGGCCCGGGCGACCGGAGCGCCGAACCGCCACGCCTCCGGGGCAGACCGCCGTGCCCCGGGTCCGCCGCGCCCCCGGGGCCGCCGGCGCCAACCCCGCCGGAAGCGGCGGGGGGCCGTGGCGCGTCACGCCACGGCCCCCGCGTTCCGGCGGACCGGTCAGCTCCGGGTGGGCACCGACCCACGTTCCGCCGACGCGTCGGCCTCGTCCTCGACGGGCTCGCGCGCGACCCGCCCCGGCCACCAGAAGCGGTCGCCGAGCGTGAACGCCAGCGCCGGCACCAGGACCGTCCGCACGAGCAGGGTGTCCAGCAGGACGCCGATGCAGACGATGATCCCGATCTGGGTCAGCAGGATCAGCGGCAGGACGCCGAGGACGGCGAAGACCGCGGCGAGCAGGACGCCGGCGCTCGTGATGACGCCGCCGGTGACCCGCAGGGCCGAGAGCATGCCGTCGCGGGTGCCGGTGCGCCGGGCGTCCTCGCGGGCCCGGGTGACGAGGAAGATGTTGTAGTCCACGCCGAGCGCCACCAGGAACACGAAGGCGAGCAGCAGGACACCGCTGTCGAGCGCCGGCATGTCGAGCACGTGGTCGAAGAGCAGCCACGACGCGCCGATGCTGGCGAAGAACGACGCGATCACGGTGAGCACCAGCAGCAGCGGGGCGATCAGGCCGCGCAGGAGCAGCACCAGCACCGCGCCGACGAGCAGCAGGATGATCGGCAGGATCAGCCGCAGGTCCTTGCCGTTGGCCTCGTTCTCGTCGTAGGTGGCCGCGACGGCGCCACCCACCACCGCGCCGTCGAAGGCGGATGCGCCCTCGACCGCGGGCGGGGCGGAACCGGGAACCGCCGCGACCGCGTCCCGTAGCGCCTCGACGGCCCGGCTCGCGGCGGCGGTGCCGGGTTCGGCCTCCAGCACGACGTCGACCTGGGCGACCTGGGCGCCGGCCTCGCCGGGGCGCGCGGAGGCGACGCCGGGGGTCCCCGCGGCGGCGTCCGTGACGGCCCGCACGGCGGCGGGCGTGGTGAGCACGGCGACCGGCTGGGTCGTCCCGGCGGGAAAGGACCGCGCGAGGGTCTCCGCGCCGGCGACCGCCTCCGGCTTGACCCGGAACTGCTCGGTCTCCGACAGGCCGGTGCGGATGCCGAGCCCGCCGAGGGCGAGTCCGGCGAGCAGCAGCGTCGCGAGCAGCGCGACCGGTGCGGGACGGCGCTCGACGGCGGCGCCGAGCCGGCCCCAGAGCCGGCCCTCGCGGACCTCCCCGCCGACGCGGGGCACGAACGGCCAGAACAGGCCCCGGCCGAAGATCACCAGTGCCGCCGGGAGGACGAACAGCGCCGAGAGCATGGCGAGGACGACGCCCGTCGCGCAGGCCACGGCGAGGGCGCGGTTGAGCTCCTGCTCGGACAGCAGCAGGGTGAGCACGCCGAGGACGACGGTGGAGCCGCTGGCGAGGATGGGCTCGGCGGTGCGGCGCAGCGCGGCGCGCATCGCCACGAAGCGGTCCTCCTCGCGGCGCAGTTCCTCGCGGTAGCGGGCGATGAGCAGCAGCGCGTAGTCGGTGGCGGCGCCGAAGACGAGGACGCTGGCGATGCCCGTGACGGCGCCGCCGGGCAGGTTGAGGCCGAAGGCCGGGACGACGGTGTCGAGGGCGCGCAGCGTGAGCTGCTCCGTCGCCGCGACGACGACGAGCGGCACGATCCACAGGAACGGGCTGCGGTAGGTGATGAGCAGCAGCAGCGCCACGACGGCGGCGGTGACGGCGAGCAGCGTGGTGTCGGCGCCCTCGAAGACCTTCGTCAGGTCGGTGGTGAACGCGGGGCCGCCGGTCACCTCGACGCTGAGCGCGTCGGGCACGTCGTCCAGGGACGCGCGGAGCTGGTCGATCCGGCCCGCGATCTCCTCCTGCCCGCCGGCGGTGGACAGCGGCACGGCGACGAGCGCGACGGTGCCGTCGGGGGAGACCTGCGGCGGGCTGACGCGACCGTCGACGGCGAACCGGCCGAGGTCACCGGACTGGCCGGTGAGGGCTCCGCGGTCGGCGTCGGTCAGCGGGCCGCCGTCGGTGCGGCTGACGACGACGATCGCGGCCTGGACGTCGCGGGACGGCAGTTGGTCCTGGAGGCGCTCCACCTGGGTCGACTGCCACTGCACGGACAGGCCGGTGGACGAGGCGGGCGCCGGGTTGTCGGGCTTGGGCAGCCCGAAGATCGCCGCCCCGAAGACGATCGCGGCGACCACGGTGAGCCACGCGGCGAGGCGTCCGCGCGCCACGCGGGTGAACACTGACATTCGGCTGCCCTCACGGTCTCTCGACGGAACTTCCTTCGATGCTCAGGACCTCGCGGACGACGCAAAATGCCGAGAGTCGAGTATCTTGATAAACGAGATTATCGACTCCTGAGCTATGCTGCAACCGGAACGGACGGCAGGAGGCGGCGACCGACGTGGCAGGGCACGGCATGTACCGGCGGCGCGACACGCGCCGCGAACGGCTGGTCGCCGAGATCTCGGCCGAGCTGCGGCGCTACTCCGTCGACGCGCAGCACATCGGGCACGCCTTCGCCGGCCTGCACGGGCTCAACGCCACCGACCTGCAGGCGCTGATCGCGGTGATGGACGCCGAGCTGACCGGCCGGCCGATCACCCCCGGCCGCCTCGGCGAGCACCTCAACCTCTCGTCCGGCTCGGTCACCGCCCTGATCGACCGGCTGGAGCGCGCCGGGCACATCCGCCGCGACCGCGACACCGCCGACCGGCGCAAGGTCTTCCTGCACTACGCGGAGCGGGGCGCCGCGCTGGCCATGGACTTCTTCCGCCCCCTGGGCCGGCGCACCGACGACGTGATGGCCGGCTTCAGCGACGACGAGCTGGAGGTGGTGCACCGGTTCATGACCGCGATGACCACCTCGATGGGGGAGCACCGTGACGCGGTGCGCGCCGCCCGCGACGAGCCGGCCCGGCGCGCGAACGGCTGACGTCGTGCTCGACCGGCTGGCAACCCGCCTCGCCACCGCCGCGCTGCGGTTGCCGCCCGCGCGCACCCGTCGGGTCACCCTCACCCGGGGCATCCCGGTGCGGGTCCGCGACGGGGTGCCGCTGCGCACCGACCACTACGCCCCGGCCCTGCCCGGCGCGCCGACCGTGCTGATCCGCACCCCGTACGGGCGGGGCGGCCCCATGCGGCTGCTCGGCCGGCTCGCCGCCGAACGCGGTTTCCACGTGGTGATCCAGTCCTGCCGCGGCACGTTCGGCTCCGGTGGCACCTTCGCCCCGCTCGTGCACGAGCGCGAGGACGGCCTCGACACCCTCGACTGGCTGCGCCGCCAGCCCTGGTGGTCCGGCGCGTTCGGCATGTTCGGCGCCAGTTACCAGGGCTTCGTGCAGTGGGCCCTCGCCGCCGACGCCGGGGAGGAACTGCGCGCGATGGTCGCGGTGGTGACCGCCTCGGGCACCCGCGACTCGACGTACGCCGGGGAGTCCTTCGCCCTGGACACCGTCCTCACCTGGGCCGAGCTGCTCCAGGCGCAGACCGTGCCGTGGCTGGCCCGGCAGTGGGAACTCAAGCGCGGCCAGCCCCGGCTGGTCGCGGCGCTGGCCCACCTGCCACTGGCCGAGGCGGACCGGGTGGCCACCGGCGTCACCGTGCCGTTCTTCCAGGAGTGGCTGCGCCACCACACCCCGGACGCCGACTACTGGCGGGCGCGCGTCTTCGGCGACCGGATCGCCGAGGTCGACGCGCCGGTGGCGATGGTGAGCGGCTGGCACGACATCTTCCTGCCGGCCCAACTGCGCGACTTCGCGGCGCTGCGCGCGGCCGGCGCCCGTCCCCGGCTGACCGTCGGGCCGTGGACCCACGGCAGCCCCGGGCTCTTCCTCGCCGCGCTGCGCGACGGGCTGGACCACCTCGACGCCCACCTCGCCGGGCGGCTGCCGAAGGCGTCGACCGGTGCCGGTGCGACCGCCCCCGTGCGGGTGCACGTCGGCGGCGCCGGTGGCGGGTGGCGGGACCTGCCCGACTGGCCGCCCCCGGCGGTGCCGACGCGGTGGCACCTGCACCCGGCGGGCGGGCTGAGCACCGCCGCGCCGGTCCCGTCGGCGCCGGACGGCTTCCACTACGACCCGGCCGACCCGACGCCCTCGCTCGGCGGGCCGCTGCTCGTCGCGCAGCGGGCCGGGCCGGTGGACAACCGCCGGGTCGAGGCCCGGCCCGACGTGCTCACCTTCACCAGCGCCCCGCTCGACGCGCCCGTCGAGGTGATCGGCCCGGTCCGCGCCGAGATCCACCTGCGCAGCGAGCTGTCCCACCTGGACGTCTTCGTGCGACTGTGCGACGTGGACCGGCGCGGCCGGTCCTGGAACGTCTGCGACGGGCTGGTCCGGGTCGCGCCCGACCGGTTCCCCGCCGACGCGGCGGGCGTGGTGCGGGTGCCGGTGGAGCTCTGGCCCACGGCGCACCGGTTCGCCCCGGGACACCGGCTGCGGGTGCAGGTCTCCGGCGGTGCCCATCCCCGCTACGCGCGCAACCCCGGCACCGGCGAGCCCCTCGGCACGGCAGTCACACTGCGTGCCGGATGGCGGGAGGTCCTGCACGATCCACAGTGCCCGTCCGCAGTGGTCCTGCCGATCTTGCCGCCAGCCCCACAGCTTCTTCCCAGCGGAAAAAACCCGTCCTGAGCTGGGCATTCATCAATCGATGGGGCTATGGTTGGGTCAATGCCCGACGATGCGCATCAATCGGTCGGGCCCGCGCGTCAGGCTCCGACATCGCCTACGCGGTGTCACTTTGGTGCCCGGCCTCCACCCATCCCCGAGGGGGAACCCATGACGCGGGCACCGCAAAACCTGTTGGCCGTCCGCCGCCTGCTGCTCGATCACCTCAACGTCGACCCCGACACCGTCCGCGGCCAGGACCTCGAACCCGCCGAGGTCGGCATCGTCGGCGACCCCGCCCACCGGGGCGGCTACCACTGCGGCTCCGACCGGGTGGTGACCAGGGACTACTCCGTCGTCGAATCGCCCCGGGACTCCGCCGGCCTGACCCTCGACGCGGCGGCGCTCGACGTCGGCCTCTTCGAGGTCCGCGCCGGCGGCCGTACGCACAACCTGCGCAGCTTCTCCACCTGGTGCGTCGCGCAGTGCGCCGACGGCACCCCGGACAGCCGGGACATCCGCGAGATCATCTACTCCCCGGACGGCAAGGTCGTCCGACGCTGGGACCGCCTGCGCAAACGAACCAGCGGGGACAGCTCCCACCTGTGGCACACCCACTTCAGCTTCTTCCGCGACTCGATCAGGGCGAACCGGGACCAGACCCCGCTGTTCCGCCGCTACCTGACGACCATCGGATTGATCGCACCGCCAGCAGAGGAGTCCGATATGGAACAGACCGACAAGCTCGCCTACAACACCGGAGTGCCCACCCGTACGGTCGGCCAGGTCCTCGCCGATTCGGAGAACCTGCGCAACTGGCTGATCTCGCCCGTCGGGACGACGGGTCTGCTGTCCCCGCCACTGGCGGAGTCGCCGTTGATGCTCCTGCTCGCGATGGCGCGGGCTTATCCGGCCCTGGTCGCCCAGGTCAAGGCCCTGTCCGGGGGTGACTTCAGCGACGAGCAGGCGATCGTCGCCGGTGTGCTCGCCGGTCTCTCGCCGGAGCAGATCGCGGAGGCGATCCCGCCCACCATCGCTCAGCAGGTCACCGACGAGCTGGCCCGCCGCCTGGCGGCCTGACCCCCGCCGCGTCCGCCGGCTGCCCGGCGGACGCGGCCACGCCGGGAGCGACCGGCAGCGGGTGAATTCGGCAACGACGGTTGCGTAACAGCTGTTGCGCAACCGTCGTTGCCGATGTCAGGCTGGCGGCATGACGAACCCAGACGTGCGCCACGTGACCGACTCGCGGGTGCTCGCCGCGTTGTCCCATCCGCTGCGCCGCCGGTTGATGGACGTGCTCAAGGTGCACGGCCCGGCCACCGTCGGCCTGCTCGCCGAGCGGACCGCTCAGGCGCCGGCCAACGTCAGCCACCACCTCAAGGTGCTGGCCGGCGCCGAACTGGTCGAGGAGGCCCCCGAGCTGGCCCGCGACCGGCGGGAGCGCTGGTGGCGCCTGGTCACCCGGAGCGTGCGCTGGTCCCAGTCGGACTTCGACGCCGACCCCGCCGCCCGGGCCGTCGCCGACGCCGCCACCTCGCTCAACCTGGACCGGCACGTCGCCCTCGCCCGCGCCTGGCACGCCACCGACGAGGCCAGTCAGGCCGCCTGGCCGGAGGGGCCGTTCTCCACCGACCGCTGGCTGCACCTGACCGACGCCGAACTCGCCCAGCTGGCCGGCGAGCTGAACGAACTGCTCGCCCGGTGGGGCGACCGGGACGTGCCCGACGACGGGCAGAGACGCGAGCCGGTCTTCCTCTTCGCCTACGGGATCCCGGCCGCGCCGTGACGCCGCCGGCCAGCGCCACCCCGCCGACCCGTGCCATCGGCGGCACGGCCCCGTCGCCCGCGACCGCGCGCCGTCCGGCCGCCGGGCCCGCGAACGACCGGCCCGCCGGTCAGCCGGGGGCAACGGCCGCGTCGCCCCGTGGAGGACTGCTGCGGCACCGGGACTTCCGGCTGCTCTGGGCCGGGCAGACGGCCAGCGCCGTCGGCAGCAACGTCACCGCCGTGGCGCTGCCCCTGGTCGCGGTGACCGTGCTCGACGCCAGCACCTTCGGCGTCGCGGCGCTCACCGCCGCCGCCTGGCTGCCGTGGCTGCTCGTCGGCCTGCCGGCCGGCGCCTGGGTGGACCGGCTGCCGCGCCGGCCCGTGATGATCGCCTGCGACCTGGTCTCCGCGCTGCTGTTCCTCAGCGTCCCCGTCGCCGCCGCGCTCGGCGTGCTGACCGTGCCGCAGTTGCTGGTGGTGGCGTTGGGCGCCGGCCTGGCCCGGGTCTTCTTCGAGACCGCCGACCAGGTCTACCTGCCCGTGCTGCTGCGCCCCGAGCAGGTGCCGGAGGGCAACGCCAAGCTCCAGGCCACCCAGACCGCGAGCTACGTGCTCGGCCCCGGTCTCGCCGGCGTGGTCGCACAGGTCGCCGGCGCCGTCACCGCGCTGCTGCTCGACGCGCTGAGCTTCCTGTTCTCCGCCGCCTGCCTGCTGCGCATCCGCACCGTCGAGCCGCGCCCCGAGCGCGTCGGGCCCTCGCGGTCGCTGCGGCGGGAGATCGGCGAGGGGATCCGGTTCGTCGCCCGGGACCCGTACCTGCGGGTGCTCACCGCCTTCGGGGCGGCCAGCAACGTCGGCCTGGTCGGCTACCAGGCGGTCCTGGTGGTCTTCCTGGTCCGGGAGGCGCGACTCGCACCGGCCCCGGTGGGCCTGCTGGTCGCGGCGATGAGTCTCGGCGGCATCGTCGGCGCGCTGTCGGCCACCAGACTCGGCCGTCGGCTCGGCACCGCCCGGGCCATGCTCCTGGCGGCGGCGTTCACCGGGCCACCGGCGTTGCTGATCCCGCTCGCCGGGCCCGGCGGCCGACTCGCCCTGCCGGCGATCGGCGGAATGCTGGTCAGCCTCGGGGTAGCCGTGGGCAACGTGCTCAAGGGCAGCTTCCGGCAGACATACACGCCGCACCACCTGCTGGGCCGCGTCACGGTGAGCATGCACATGCTCAACTACGGCACGATCCCGCTGGCCGCGGTGCTGGCCGGGGCGGTCGGCGCGGCCCACGGGGCCGGCACCGCGATCGCGGTGATGACGGGCTGGCTCGCGCTCACCCCGGCGATCCTGCTGATCGGGCCGCTACGGCGGCGACGGGACCTGCCCGTCGCGCCGAAGCGGCCCTGAAAAACGCGCTGCGGCGGCGGCCGTCAGTCGGCCGCCGCCACCGGCACGGGATCTACAGCGGACGGACGTTGTCCGCCTGCGGACCCTTCTGACCCTGGGTCACCTCGAACTCGACCTTCTGGCCCTCGTTCAGCTCCCGGTAACCGCTCGACGCGATGGCCGAGTAGTGGACGAACACGTCCGGCCCTCCGCCATCCTGCTCGATGAAGCCGAAGCCCTTTTCCGAGTTGAACCACTTAACCGTGCCGGTTGCCATGCATCTCTCCCTGTTCCAAAGCGGGTGAACCTCGGTCGTCGACCGATGATCGCCCGGTGCTACCCCGAGAGTAACCGCCCGAACCCCGATCCGCTGGCCGAACTCTCGGCGCGGCGGCGCGAAAGCCGGGCGGTGCGAGGTCGGTTGGGGCATGCTTGCCCCGATGAGGGGTGCCACAGCCGACGCGCTGACCGAGATCGAGCGGGAGATCGACGCTCCCGGCGGCGGGCTGGACCGGCTCCGGCTGGTGCGGGTCCCGTTCGTCCCCGAGGTCCGGCTGCACCTGGCCGAGGACGCCATCGTCTGGTGGGCCCGGATGGAGGCGCAGGCCGGGCACGCCCTGCCCCCGCCGTACTGGGCCTCGGTCTGGGCCGGAGGGCAGGCGCTCGCCCGCCACCTGCTGGACCACCCCGACCTCGTGGCCGGCCGCCGGGTGCTCGACCTCGCGGCCGGGTCCGGCCTGGTGGCGATCGCCGCCGCGCTCGCCGGCGCCGAGCGGGTGGTCGCGAACGACATCGACCCCTACGCGGTCGCGGCGGTCACCGTCAACGCCCGGGCCAACCACGTGACGGTCGCGGCCACCGGCGGCGACCTGCTCGACTCCGACCTCGACGGGGTGGACCTGCTGGTGGCCGGGGACGTGCTCTACGATGCGGCGATGGCGGCGCGGGTGCTGCCCTTCCTGCGCCGGGCCGCCGCCACGGGCGCCGACGTGCTGGTCGGCGACCCCGGGCGGGGCCACCTGCCGGCGGGCGCGCTGGCGACGGTGGCCAGCTACCCCGTGCCGACCACCGAGCCCGCCGTGGACTCGCCCGTGCGCCGGGTGCAGGTGCTGCGCCCCCGGTGAGCCCGGGGCCTCAGGGTCGACCCCGAGCCCGATACCAGGGGGCGGTGGGGGATCGGACCCGATGTCCCGGGTGGTCGGGCGGCAATAGCGTACGGGGCATGGCGGATTGGCTGACCCAGATCGGAGAGCTCCCCACCACCCTGCTCATGGGGGTGCTCGGGGTGGTGATGCTCTTCGACGCCGTACCGCTGCTCGGGGTGCTGGTCCCCGGCGACGTGGCGATCCTGGCCGCGATGGGGGTGGGCGGCCCGACCACCGGCGCCGCCACCTTCGGCGTCGTGGTGGCCGGCTGCCTCGCCGGTTGGTCGCTGAGCTTCCTCGCCGGCCGCCGGTACGGCGACCGCCTGCGGCGCAGCCGCCTCGGCGACTGGATCGGGGAGGCGCGCTGGGCGGCGGCGGAGGGGATCCTCCAGCGCGGCGGCGGCCGGATGGTGCTGGTCGCGCCCTTCCTGCCGGTGTTTAACGCGCTGCTGCCGCTGGCGGCGGGCGGGCTGCGGATGTCGTACCCGCGCTTCCTCGGCTGCGCGACGCTCGGCGCGGCGGCCTGGGCCGGTCTCTACCTGGCGCTGGGCACCGCCTCGCGGTCGCTCGCCGGGCTGCTGCCGGGGGAGTCCAGCCCCATGCTGGTGACCATGGCGGTCGGCCTGCTGCTGGCGGGTGCGGTGCTGATGGGCACGCGACGCCGACTGCGCGCGGTCACCGGGGCCTGACCCCGCCCGACGGGGAGCGGAAGCCGCCAGGGAGACCGGGGAGACCCACGGGGGAGCGGGGGGACCCACGGGGGGAGCGGGGGACCGACGGGGGGAGCGGGGCCGGGCGCGGATCGCGCCCGGCCCCGCTGAGGTTCACCAGCCGCGGGCGCGCCACTGGGGCAGCGCGGGACGTTCCGCGCCGAGCGTGCTGTCCTTGCCGTGCCCCGGGTAGAACCAGGTCTCGTCGGGCAGCCGGTCGAAGAGCTTGTGCTCGACGTCGTCGATGAGCGCGGAGAACCGCTCCGGGTCCTTGTCGGTGTTGCCGACCCCGCCGGGGAACAGGCTGTCGCCGGTGAACAGGTGTGGCGACCCCGCCGGGTCGCGGTAGAGCAGCGCGATCGAGCCGGGGGTGTGGCCCTTGACGTGGATCACCTCCAGCGCGCACTCGCCCACCGGCACGCTGTCGCCGTCGGCGAGCGTCTCGGCCTCGATCGGCAGCCCGGCCGCGTCGTCGGCGTGCACCAGCGGGCGGGCGCCCGTCTTGGCGACCACCTCCTCCAGCGCCACCCAGTGGTCCATGTGCTGGTGGGTGGTGACCACCGTGGCCAGCCCCGCGTCGCCCACCAGCTCCAGCAGCCGGGGCGCCTCGTTGGCGGCGTCGATCAGCACCTGCTCGCCGGTGGCCCGGCAGCGCAGCAGGTAGGCGTTGTTGTCCATCGGGCCCACCGACACCTTCGTGATGGTGAGCCGGTCGAGCTCGCGTACGGCCGGCGCGCCGCCGGGCGTGACGTCTCCGCTGTAGGTCATTAGGTCGTCTATATCCATTCCGGTGGTTGCGGCAGGGGGCCGTCGGGGGTGACGGTCAGCACGGTGCCCGGGCTGCGGCCGATCAGCCAGGCGGCGAGTTCGGGGGCGGCGCCGGTGAGCGTGGGCGCGGCGGCACGCTCGCCGACGACCAGTTCGTGCCGGCTGCCGTCGAAGCGCAGCACCATCGGCGGGACGTCGGCGCGGCCGGCGAGGTCGCCGGCCACCTCGTGCAGCAGCCGGTGGCCGAACGACTCGGGCCAGTCGGCCGGCCGGTAGCCGGCGTCGAGGTCCACGTGGTGCACCTCGATCTCGCGCAGCCGGCCCCAGACCAGCATGGCCGCCGGCCAGGGACCGCGCGGCGTCCGGACGGTGGCCGCCCACCCCTCGACCGGCATCGCGGCGACCGCCTCGGCGAACCGGACGGCGGAGCGGCGCAGGTCGTCCAGGTGGGCGGCGGGCGGGCGGGGCGCGCCGGCCTCGATGTCGGCGTCCCGGGCCGCCGCGGAGGCGTACATCGGGATCGGCTCGCCGGTGCGGGCCGCGGTGAGCAGGTTGACGAAGCCGTCGGCGTTGCGGGCCAGATGAGCCAGGACGTGCCCCCGGCTCCAGCCCGGCAGCAGCGACGCGCCGGCGAGGCCCGTGTCGTCGAAGGTGGCCGCGGTCCGCAGCAGACGGTCCGTGGCCGCGTCCACCTCGCCCGTCAGCAGAAGCGGATCCATGGTCACCCACCGACCCTATCCGCCGGTGGGCCCCCCGTCGCCGGGGAAATCGCTTTCGGCGCGTCGCGGCGCGACCTACCGTCGGCGTCGAACGCGGCACCGGAACGGCGGGGGAGGTGGTGACCATGCCGGTAGCAGCACGCGTGCGTCAACCCGCTCCGACACCGATGAGGATGCCATGACCATCGATTTGACCGCCCTCGGCTGGGACGCCGACCGGGCGGCACACGTACCACGACGCGGCGGCCACCGACCGGGCCGGGTGGCCCGGGTGGACCGCGGCGTCTGCACCGTGCTCTGCGCGGACGGCCCGGTCCGCGCCACCCTGGGCGGGGCGGTCCTGGCCGCCGCCGCCCGCGACCTGACCCACCTGCCCTGCGCGGGGGACTGGGTGCTGCTGGGCACCTGGCCCGACCGCAACGTCACCGTGGAGGCGGTGCTGCCCAGGCGCACCGCCCTCGTCCGGCGGACCGCCGGCAAGGACGCCAGCGGCCAGGTGCTGGCCGCCAACCTCGACGCCGCCGCCGTGGTGGAGCCGGTGCACCCCGAGCCGGACGTCGGCCGGATCGAACGGTTGCTCTCCCTGGCGCACGAGTCCGGCGCCCGGCCGCTGGTCGTGCTCACCAAGGCCGACCTGGCGGCCGACCCGCAGGCCGTCGCGCGCCAGCTCGCCGGGGTCGCCCCGGGGGTGCCGGTGCTGGCCGTCAGCGCCGAGCACGGCACCGGGCTCGAACCGCTGCGCGCCGAGGTGGCGCCCGGCCGCACGCTCGGCCTGCTCGGCCCGTCCGGCGCCGGCAAGTCGAGCCTGGTCAACGCGCTGGCCGGGGCGGCGCTGATGCCCACCCAGGCGATCCGGCGCGTCGACGGCAAGGGTCGGCACACCACCACCTGGCGGGCGCTGCTCCCGGTGCCCGGCGGCGGCGCCGTGCTGGACACCCCGGGGGTACGGGCGGTCGGCCTGCTGGACGGCTCGGCGGGGCTGGACCGGGCGTTCGCCGACATCGCCGAGCTGGCCACGGGCTGCCGGTACGCCGACTGCGGGCACGACGGGGAGCCCGCCTGCGCGGTGCGCGAGGCGCTGGAGAGCGGCGAGCTGCCGACGCGACGCTGGGAGAGTTGGCGCCGGTTGCAGCGGGAGGTGGCGTACGAGAGCCGGCGGCGGGAGACGCGGCTGGCCGCGGAGCGGCGCGGCGGCTGGCGCTCCGGGCGGCGGCGGGCCGCCCGCCCGTGACCGACGTACGCGGGCGGGGCCGGTCGACGACCGGCCCCGCCCGTCTCCTTCGGGCGCGGCGGACCGGGCTGAGCTGGGGGAACGTGCCGGCGAGGGAAGTTGTCGTACCTCGGGGCTAGAGTTGCCGAGGCGCCTTTCTGCGCGCCCACCACCACTCAGACAACCGCTCAGACCAGCCTCGGAGCGGACATTTCCTCCTCATCTTCTTCACCCGGGAGTACACGGACAGTGGCCGACCGACTGATCATCCGTGGCGCGCGCGAGCACAACCTGCGTGACGTCAGTCTCGACCTGCCCCGGGACGCCCTGATCGTGTTCACGGGGCTCTCCGGGTCGGGCAAGTCGAGCCTGGCCTTCGACACGATCTTCGCTGAGGGGCAGCGCCGCTACGTGGAGTCGCTGTCGTCGTACGCGCGGCAGTTCCTCGGCCAGATGGACAAGCCGGACGTCGACTTCATCGAGGGCCTGAGTCCGGCGGTCTCCATCGACCAGAAGTCCACCTCGCGCAACCCGCGCTCGACGGTGGGCACCATCACCGAGGTCTACGACTACCTCCGGCTGCTCTTCGCCCGCATCGGCGAGCCGCACTGCCCGGTCTGCGGGGAACGGATCTCCCGGCAGACCCCGCAGCAGATCGTCGACCGGGTCCTCGCGATGGCCGAGGGCACCCGGTTCATGGTGCTCTCGCCGGTGGTGCGGGGCCGCAAGGGCGAGTACGTCGACCTCTTCGCCGAGCTCCAGGCCAAGGGCTACGCGCGGGCCCGGGTCGACGGCGTGGTGCACCCGCTGACCGAGCCGCCGAAGCTGAAGAAGCAGGAGAAGCACACCATCGAGGTGGTGATCGACCGCCTCACGGTCAAGCCGAGCGCCAAGCAGCGGCTGACCGACTCGGTCGAGGCCGCCCTGGGCCTGTCCAACGGCCTGGTCCTGCTCGACTTCGTCGACCTGCCCGAGGACGATCCGGAGCGCGAGCGGCGCTACTCCGAGCACCTGGCCTGCCCCAACGACCACCCGCTCGCGATCGAGGACCTGGAGCCCCGGGTCTTCTCCTTCAACGCGCCCTACGGCGCGTGCCCCGAGTGCACCGGCCTCGGCACCAAGAAGGAGGTCGACCCCGAGCTGCTCGTCCCCGACCCGGAGCGCACCCTGCGCGAGGGCGCGATCCAGCCCTGGTCGACCGGGCACAACCTGGAATACTTCCTGCGCCTGCTGGAGGCCCTCGGCGCGGCCGAGCACTTCGACGTCGACACGCCCTGGCGGGCCCTGCCGTCGCGGGCGCAGAAGACGATCCTGCACGGCTCCGACGACCAGGTGCACGTGCGCTACCGCAACAAGTTCGGCCGCGAGCGCTCCTACTACACCGGCTTCGAGGGCGTGGTGCAGTGGATCGAGCGCCGGCACACCGACACCGAGTCGGAGTGGTCGCGCGAGAAGTACGAGGGCTACATGCGCGACGTGCCCTGCGCGGCCTGCGGGGGCGCCCGGCTCAAGCCCGAGGTGCTCGCGGTCACCCTGGCCGGCCGGAGCATCGCCGAGGTCTGCAACCTGTCCGTCGGCGAGGCCGCGGACCTGCTCGCCGGCATCGAGCTGACCGACCGGCAGAAGATGATCGCCGAGCGGGTGCTGAAGGAGATCAACGCCCGGCTCAAGTTCCTGCTCGACGTCGGTCTCGACTACCTCTCCCTGGACCGCCCGGCCGGCACCCTCTCCGGCGGCGAGGCGCAGCGCATCCGGCTGGCCACCCAGATCGGCTCCGGCCTGGTCGGCGTGCTCTACGTCCTCGACGAGCCGTCGATCGGGCTGCACCAGCGGGACAACCACCGGCTGATCGAGACCCTGGTCCGGCTGCGCGGCCTGGGCAACACGCTGATCGTGGTCGAGCACGACGAGGACACGATCCGCACCGCGGACTGGATCGTCGACATCGGCCCGGGCGCGGGCGAGCACGGCGGCGAGATCGTGCACAGCGGCTCCGTGTCGGCGCTGCTGGAGAACCCGGAGTCGGTGACCGGGGCCTACCTGTCGGGCCGCCGGTCGATCCCGACGCCGCAGGGGCGCCGGGCGCAGACCCCGGGCCGGGAGTTGGTGGTGCACGGCGCGCGCGAGCACAACCTGCGCAACCTGACCGTCTCGTTCCCGCTCGGCCAGCTCATCGCCGTCACCGGGGTCAGCGGCTCCGGCAAGTCGACGCTGGTCAACGACATCCTCTACGCGGTGCTGGCCAACCAGATCAACGGGGCCCGGCTGGTCCCCGGCCGGCACACCCGGGTCTCCGGGCTGGAGCACGTCGACAAGGTGGTCGGCGTCGACCAGTCGCCGATCGGCCGCACCCCGCGGTCCAACCCGGCCACCTACACCGGGGTCTGGGACCACGTCCGCAAGCTCTTCGCCGAGACGACCGAGGCCAAGGTCCGGGGGTACGGCCCCGGCCGGTTCTCGTTCAACGTCAAGGGCGGCCGCTGCGAGGCGTGCTCCGGCGACGGCACGATCAAGATCGAGATGAACTTCCTGCCCGACGTGTACGTCCCGTGCGAGGTCTGCAAGGGCGCCCGCTACAACCGGGAGACCCTGGAGGTGCACTACAAGGGCAAGACCGTCTCCGACGTGCTGGAGATGCCGATCGAGGAGGCGGCCGAGTTCTTCTCCGCCATCCCGGCCATCCACCGGCACCTCAAGACGCTGGTCGACGTCGGCCTCGGCTACGTCCGGCTCGGCCAGCCCGCGCCCACGCTCTCCGGCGGCGAGGCGCAGCGGGTCAAGCTCGCCTCCGAGTTGCAGAAGCGCTCGACCGGGCGGACGGTCTACGTCCTCGACGAGCCGACCACCGGCCTGCACTTCGAGGACATCCGCAAGCTGCTGATGGTGCTCGAGGGGCTGGTCGACAAGGGCAACACGGTCATCACCATCGAGCACAACCTCGACGTGATCAAGACCGCCGACTGGCTGATCGACATGGGCCCCGAGGGCGGTCACCGGGGCGGCACGGTGCTCGCCACCGGCACCCCCGAGGAGGTCGCCGAGGTGCCCGACAGCCACACCGGCCAGTTCCTGCGGCAGGTGCTCAAGCTCGACGGCGAGGCGAAGGGCGCGGCGGCGGCCACCTCCCGGGCGGCCAAGGCCAACGGCACGAAGTCCCGCGCCCGGAAGGTGCCGGCCGGGGCGCGCTGACCGCGCGCCTCCCGACGCCGGCACGGGGGCGAACCGCCGACGCGGGGCCGGCCGGGCGGGCCGTGGGGCCCGCCTGGCCGGCCCGCGGTCGCCGATCGGGTGAACCGTCGGGCAGAGTGATCCGTGTAACCGAGTGTGGCCGCGGATCATGACCAGGCGGCGGCAGCCGAGAGAAGGGCGAGGCATGAGTGACGATCAGGGGCTGACCGGGCCGGCGACGCGGACGCGACGCGCACTCCTCACGGGCGCGGGCGCCGTCGGCGCGGCGGTGGTCCTGGCCGCGTGCGGCAGCGACGACTCCGGCGACGGAGCGGCCCCGACCAGCGGCGGCCCGGCGGTGCCCAGCACCGGTGACGCCGGCGGCGGCGACCGCGAGGGCGCCCAGTCGCTGGCCCGCACGGCGGACATCCCGGTCGGCGGCGGCGCCGTCTATCCCGCCCAGGGCGTAGTGATCACCCAGCCCCGCGAGGGCGAGTTCAAGGGGTTCGACTCCATCTGCACCCACCAGGGCTGCCCGGTGACGAACGTCGACGGCGGCACCATCAACTGCACCTGCCACTTCAGCAAGTTCTCGATCGAGGACGGCTCGGTTAAGGGCGGCCCGGCCACCAAGCCGCTTCCGCCGAAGAACGTGAAGGTCACCGGCGACCAGATCTCGCTGGCCTGACCGGTCCGGCGGGGCCGGCGACCCGGACGCGGTCCGCCGACTGCGCCGTGGCGCCCGCGCCGGCCGCCGGCCGCACTCACCGCGCCGTGGCGCCCGCGCCGCTCCTCGGCCGCTGGTCCGCCGCCGGCGGCTCCCGCAGGGCGGTCGGCGGCAGGCCCCGTTCCAGCAGCAGGACACCGGCGACGCCGAGGGCGTTGAGCAGCGCCAGCGCCAGCCAGGGCGCGGCGGTGTCGACCTCGTACAGGGTGCCGAAGAAGGCCGGCGCGAGCATCGAGGCGAGGGCGAAGGAGTACTGGAAGGCCGCCAGGTAGCGGCCCCGGGCGGCGACCGGTGCGGCGGCCGCGGCCAGCGCGGCGGAGGCCGGCGCGTGCACCAGTTCCGCGACGGTGAACAGCAGCGTCGCCGCGATCAGCAGCGCGGCCACCACGCCGAGACGCCCCGGGCCGAGGGTGGCCATGGCGAGGCCCCAGGCCGTCCAGAGGACCGCCGCCAGGGCGATCACGCGGGTGCGGCGGTGGTGCGGCAGGCGGGCGCCGACGGGCGCGGAGAGCAGGGCGACGAGGAACGCGTTGCCGGCCAGGATGCCCGAGGTCAGCCAGGCGGGGCCGCGCAGGTCCGTGAGCATCACCGTGGGCAGGGCCAGGCCGAGCATCATGCTGCTCAGCGCGAAGACGGTGTTCAGGCCGATGAGGGCGAGGAACGGGCGGTCCCGGAGCAGCGTCGCGTACCCGCCCCGGCCGGAGCCCGCCGGGCGGACGGCGGGCGGCGGGATCCGCACGCCCGCGGCGATGAGCACCGCGGCGAGGGCGAAGCAGGCCGCCGCCGCGTACGCCACCGCGCGGTAGGTGCCCGCCCGCCCGTCGGCCACCACCACCCCGGTGGTCAGGCCCCCCACCGCCAGCCCGGCGGTACGGGCGCCGTTGCTGATCGCGTACCAGGTGTCCCGGGTCCAGCCGCCCGGGCTGCCGTCGGCGTAGTCGGCGACCGCCGTGAAGACGGTGGACCAGAAGAACCGCACGCCGACGGCGACCAGCGCCGCCGCCACGAAGACGCCGACCGGCCCCCGCACCCAGGCGTACGCCAGATAGCCGGCCGCCTGGAGCATTTGGGAGGCGACGACCACCGGCAGCGCCCCCAGCCGGTCCGCCAGCGACCCCGCCCACAGCGGCACCGGCAGGGTGAGCACCGTCGCCGCGCTGAGCAGCACCCCGAGCAGCGCCAGGGGCACGTCGGTCAGCCGCAGGAAGTAGACCAGCGACAGGGGCAGGAACAGCCCGTTGCCAACCGAGTCGACGGTGAGCGCCGCCACGAGGGCGGCGCCCCCTCGGCTGCGTCCCGCGGGGTGTGCGCCCATGTCCCGTGCTTCCCTCCCCGTCGCCCGGCCCGCCAGGGGCGGATGCTAGCCGGGAGCGTTTCCGGCGGCACCGGAATAACCCGGGCGGCCGGGGCCGCGTGCGCTCGGGGCGGGGACGCGGCGTTCCGGGGGCTGTCGGGGGCGCGGACTAGGCTTGCTGCCGTGGCTGACCCCTCGACCTACCGTCCCGCCCCCGGCACCATCCCGGAGTCACCGGGGGTCTACCGGTTCCGCGACGGCACCGGCCGGGTGATCTACGTCGGCAAGGCGAAGAACCTGCGCAGCCGGCTCAACTCCTACTTCGCCGACCTGTGGGGCCTGCACCAGCGCACCCAGCAGATGGTCACCACCGCCGAGTCGGTCGACTGGGTCACCGTCGGCACCGAGGTCGAGGCGCTCCAGCTCGAATACACCTGGATCAAGCAGTACGACCCGCGTTTCAACGTCCGCTACCGCGACGACAAGTCCTACCCCTACCTCGCCGTCACCCTCGACGAGGAGTTCCCCCGGTTGCAGGTGATGCGGGGCGCCAAGCGCAAGGGGGTGCGCTACTTCGGGCCCTACTCGCACGCCTGGGCGATCCGCGAGACGCTCGACCTGCTGCTGCGGGTCTTCCCGGCGCGCACCTGCTCGGCCGGGGTCTTCAAGCGGGCCGGCCAGGTCGGCCGCCCCTGCCTGCTGGGCTACATCGGCAAGTGTTCGGCCCCCTGCGTCGGCAGCGTCACCCCCGAGCGGCACCGGGAGATCGTCGACGGTTTCTGCGACTTCATGGGCGGCCGCACCGACACGATGGTGCGCCGGCTGGAACGGGAGATGACCGAGGCCAGCGAGCAGTTGGAGTTCGAGCGGGCGGCGCGGCTGCGCGACGACGTGGCCGCGCTGCGTCGGGCGATGGAGAAGCAGACCGTCGTGCTCGGCGACGGCACCGACGCCGACGTGGTCGCGTTCGCCGACGACCCCCTCGAAGCGGCCGTCCAGGTCTTCCACGTCCGCGACGGCCGGGTCCGTGGCCAGCGCGGCTGGGTGGTGGAGAAGACCGAGGAGTTGAGCACGGGCGACCTGGTGCACCACTTCTGCACCCAGGTCTACGGCGGCGAGCAGGGCGAGGCCGACGTGCCCCGCGAGCTGCTCGTGCCGGCACTGCCCGCCGACGCCGACGCGCTGGCCGACTGGCTCTCCGGTCACCGGGGCAGCCGGGTGAGCCTGCGGGTGCCGCAGCGCGGCGACAAGCGCTCCCTGCTGGAGACGGTCGAGCGCAACGCCAAGGACGCCCTCGCCCGGCACCGGCTGCGCCGGGCCGGCGACCTGACCACCCGGAGCAAGGCGCTCGACGAGATCAGCGAGGCGCTCGACATGCGCACCTCGCCGCTGCGCATCGAGTGTTTCGACATCTCCCAGATGCAGGGCACCGACGTGGTGGCGAGCATGGTCGTCTTCGAGGACGGGCTGCCCCGCAAGAGCGAATACCGGCGCTTCATCATCCGTGGCGCCACCGACGACCTCTCCGCGATGTCCGAGGTGCTGCGTCGCCGCTTCGCCCGCTACCTCGACGCCCGCGCCGAGACCGGCGAGGCGGGCGTCGAGCCGGCCGACGACCCCGCCGCCCCGGGCGGGCAGGCCGAGCCCGACGAGCCCCGGGTCGGCGCCCTGATCGACCCGACCACCGGGCGCCCGCGCAAGTTCGCGTACCCGCCGCAGCTGGTGGTGGTCGACGGGGGTGCGCCGCAGGTCGCGGCGGCGGCCCAGGCTTTGGCGGAGCTGGGCGTCGACGACGTGGCGCTGTGCGGCCTGGCCAAGCGGCTGGAGGAGGTCTGGCTGCCCGACGACGAGTTCCCGGTCATCCTGCCGCGCACCTCGGAGGGGCTCTACCTGCTGCAACGGGTACGCGACGAGGCGCACCGCTTCGCCATCACCTTCCACCGGCAGCGGCGCTCCAAGCGGATGACCGAGTCGGCGCTGGACAGGGTGCCCGGCCTGGGGGAGGTGCGGCGCAAGGCGCTGCTGCGGCACTTCGGCTCGCTCAAGCGGCTCTCCGCGGCCACCGTGGAGGAGATCACGGAGGTGCCCGGTGTGGGCCGACGCACCGCCGAGGCGATCCTCGCCGCGCTGGGCGGCGAGGCGAAGGCCCCGGCGGCGGACTGACCGCGCCGCCGTCGGCGGCGCGCCGGCTCGCGTGGGCGGCCGGCCGGCCGTCACTCGGTCAGGACGGCCAGGATCTGCTCGCCGTACTTCGCGAGCTTGTTCTCACCGACGCCGCTGACGGCCGACAGCTCGGCCAGCGACGTGGGCGCGTCGGTGGCGATCTGCCGCAGCGTGGCGTCGTGGAAGATCACGTAGGCCGGGACGCCCTGCTCCTTGGCGGTGGCCCCCCGCCAGGCGCGCAGCCGCTCGAAGACCCCGGCGGCGGTCGGGGACAGCTCGGCGACGACGGTGGCCGCCCCGCGCGGCTTGGCCGACCGGGTCGAGGTGACCTTCTCCGGCTCGCGGCGCATCATCACCGTGCGGCGGCGGCCCAGCACCTCCGCGCTGGCCTCGGTGAGGGCCAGCGTGCCGTAGTCGCCCTCGACGGCCAGCAGCCCCTCGGCGAGCAACTGCCGCACCACGCCGCGCCACTCGGCCTCGCGCAGCTCGCCGCCGATGCCGAAGACGGTCAGCGAGTCGTGGCCGTACTGGGTGACCTTGTCGGTCGCGCGGCCGAGCAGGATGTCGACACAGTGCCCCGCGCCGAAGCGCTGGTTGCGCTCACGGTCGAGCCGGAAGACCGTGGAGAGCAGCTTCTGCGCCGCGACGGTGCCGTCCCAGGACTCCGGCGGGCTGAGGCAGGTGTCGCAGTTGCCGCACGCGGCGGTGGCCTTCTCGCCGAAGTAGTCGAGCAACTGGCCGCGCCGGCAGCGGACCGTCTCGCAGAGGGCGAGCATCGCGTCGAGGTGGGCGGCGAGGTTGCGCCGGTGGGCGAGGTCGCCGTCGGAGGTCTCGATCATCTTGCGCTGCTGCACCACGTCCTGGAGCCCGTACGCCAGCCAGGCGGTCGACGGCAGCCCGTCGCGCCCGGCGCGGCCGGTCTCCTGGTAGTAGCCCTCGACCGACTTGGGCAGGTCGAGGTGGGCGACGAAGCGGACGTCGGGCTTGTCGATGCCCATGCCGAAGGCGATGGTCGCCACCATCACCAGGCCGTCCTCGCGCAGGAAGCGCTGCTGGTTGCGGGCGCGGGTCGCCGCGTCGAGGCCGGCGTGGTAGGGCAGCGCGGCGACGCCGTTGGCGGTGAGGAACTCGGCCGTCTTCTCCACCGAGGCGCGCGACAGGCAGTAGACGATGCCGGCGTCGCCGGGATGCTCGTCGCGCAGCAGGCTCAGCAGCTGCTTGCGCGGCTCGCGCTTGGGCACGATCCGGTACTGGATGTTGGGCCGGTCGAAGCTGGCCACGAAGTGCCGGGCGTCGGTGAGCTTGAGCCGGGTGGCGATCTCGTCGCGGGTCGCGCTGGTCGCGGTGGCGGTGAGCGCGATGCGGGGCACGTCGGGCCAGCGCTCGTGCAGCATCGACAGGGCGAGGTAGTCGGGGCGGAAGTCGTGGCCCCACTGCGACACGCAGTGCGCCTCGTCGATGGCGAACAGGGCGATCCGGCCCCGGTCGAGCAGCTGCTGCACGCCGCGGGTGCCCAGCGCCTCCGGGGCGAGGTAGAGCAAATCCAGCTCGCCGCCGACGAACGCCCGCTCCACCACGCGGCGGGCGTCGAGATCCTGGGTCGAGTTGAGGAAGCCCGCCCGGACGCCGACCGCCGTCAGCGCGTCGACCTGGTCCTGCATCAGCGCGATCAGCGGGGAGACCACCACCGCCACGCCGTCGCGGACCAGGGCCGGGATCTGGTAGCACAGCGACTTGCCACCGCCGGTGGGCATCAGGACCAGCGCGTCGCCGCCGGCCACCACGTGGTCGATCACCTCCTGCTGGAAGCCGCGGAAGGTGTCGTAGCCGAACACCCGGCGCAGCACCTCCAGGGCGTCGGAGGAGCGCAGGTCGGTGGGGGAAGCCATCCGGGAATTCTACGAACCCTCCCCGACACCGGGCGGGACGCGCCCGGCCCGGTGGCGTCACCCGTCGGCCGGGCCGTCCCCGGCCGCCAGCGGAACCCGCCGACGCCCGGCCCCGGCGCTGCGCGCACGCGGCGCCGCCCTCGGACGCCTGCGCGTCGCCGATCCTGCACCCCCGCGGCGCCCGGGCACCCGACCGGCACGCGTGGCCACGCTCCGCCGACGGACCGTGGCCCTGGCGGTCGATCCGTGTCAGGAGCGATAGAGTCGCAGATCGACCAGCCGCGGTCACCCGACCGCACCACCCGTGGGGAGCAGGCAGTGAGCGAGGCGCGGACGCCCGAGGCGCGGGTCGGCCAGGACCCGACACCGACGGAGTCGGACACCACCCTGGTGGTGGTCACCGGCCTCTCCGGCGGTGGCCGCAGCACGGTGGCCCGGGCGCTGGAGAACGTCGGTTTCTACGTGGTGGACAACCTGCCCCAGGCGCTCATGCTCGACATGGCCGAGCTGGCGTTCAAGGCGGGCGGGGCGGCCCGGCGCACGGCGATGGTGCTGGACGTGCGCTCGCGCGCCTTCTCCACCGACCTGGCGGGGGCGATCCGGGAGCTGAAGGAACGTGGCTTCTCGCCCCGGGTGGTCTTCGTCGACGCCGACGACGAGGTGCTGATCCGGCGGTTCGAGAGCGTCCGGCGCTCGCACCCGTTGCAGGGCGACGGGCGGCTCGCCGACGGCATCGCGGTCGAGCGCGGCCTGCTGGAGGAGGCCCGCGACCAGGCCGACGTGATCATCGACACCAGCCACCTGAACGTCAACCAGCTGCGCCGCCGCGTCGAGGAGCTCTTCGGCGGCGAGGATGCCCGCCGGCTGCGCGTCACCGTGCTCTCCTTCGGCTTCAAGTACGGCCTGCCGCCGGACGCCGACTTCGTGCTCGACGCCCGGTTCCTGCCGAATCCGTACTGGGTGCCGGAGCTGCGCGAGCACACCGGCCGCGACGAGGCGGTCAGCTCGTACGTGCTGGGGCAGGAGGGCGCGGACGCCTTCGTCGGGTCGTACGCCGACCTGGTCAACGCCACCACCGTCGGCTTCGAGCGGGAGGGCAAGCGCTACCTGACGGTGGCGGTCGGCTGCACCGGCGGCAAGCACCGCAGCGTGGCCATCGCCGAGGAGCTGGCGGCCCGGCTGCGCCACTCCGGCCTGGCCGCCAACGCCCAGCACCGCGACCTGGGGCGCGAGTGACGGCGACGCGGGTGGTCGCCTTCGGCGGCGGGCACGGCCTGTCCGCCTCGCTGCGCGCCCTGCGCCGCTGCGCCCCCGAGCTGGACCTCGACATCACGGCGGTGGTCACCGTCGGCGACGACGGCGGCTCCAGCGGGCGGCTGCGGGCCGAGCGGGGCGGTCTGCCCCCGGGCGACCTGCGGCAGGCGCTGGTCGCGCTGGCGGGGGACCACCCCGCCACCCGGCGCAGTGCCGGGCTCTTCCAGCACCGCTTCGCCGAGGTGCCGGCGCCGCGCGTCGGCGCTGCGGCTCCCGCCGGCGGCGGACCGGAGCAGCACCGCTCTGCCGTCTCCGGCGGCGAAGGGCCTGCCTCCGGCCCGGAGCCGGCCGGGGTCGCCGGAGCAGCGGCCGGCGGGCGGGCGGGTGCCGGCTCGGCCGGCCGGGTCGACGGGCTGGCCGGGCACGCGGTGGGCAACCTGGTGCTCTGCGGGCTGATGGAGCTGCTGGGCGACCCGGTGGCCGCCCTGGAGCACGCCGGCGCGATGCTCGGCGCGGTGGGCCGGGTGCTGCCGATGTCGTGCGAGCCGGTGGGGATCGAGGCGCGGGTGCGCGGCGCCGACCCGCGCCGACCGGACGAGGTGCGTACGGTCACGGGCCAGCACCAGGTCGCGGTGACCACCGGCCGGGTGGAGTCGTTGCGGCTCACCCCGGCCGCGCCGGAGGCCTGTCCGCAGGCGGTCGCCGCGATCGGCGCGGCCGACTGGCTGATCTTCGGGCCGGGCAGTTGGTACACCAGCGTGCTGCCGCACCTGCTGGTGCCGCAGCTCGCCGCCGCGATCGTCGCCAGCCCGGCGCGGCGGCTCGTCACACTGAACCTCGCCGCCGAGAAGGAGACCTCCGGGCTCTCCCAGGCCGACCATCTGGCCGCGCTGCGCTGGTACCTGCCGGAGCTGAGGATCGACCATGTGGTCGCCGATTCCAAGGCGGCGGGTGACCCCGAACCGGTCGAACGTGCGGCAGAATCGCTGGGTGCCCGCCTGGTCCTCGCTCCCGTCGCGGTCACCGACGGCACTCCCCGTCATGATCCGGCCGCCCTGGGCGCCGCACTGGTGCCTGTCCTGGGCGCCGATCGTTAGACACGTACGTAATCTCCGGCGACACGCCGGAACAGGTCCGTGAGGGGACGCACAATGGCGATGACGGCTGCGGTCAAGGACGAGCTGAGTCGGGTCGACGTGCCCAAGCCCTGCTGCCGGCGGGCGGAGATGGCGGCGCTGCTGCGCTTCGCCGGCGGGCTGCACATCGTCTCCGGTCGGGTCGTGGTGGAGGCCGAACTCGACACCGGGGCGGTGGCCCGACGGCTGCGGCGGGAGATCGCCGAGGTCTACGGCTATCCGAGCGAGATCCACGTGCTCGCGTCCGGTGGCCTGCGCAAGGGCAGCCACTTCATCGTCCGGGTGGTCAAGGACGGCGAGGCACTGGCGCGGCAGACCGGGCTGCTCGACGTCCGGGGACGCCCCGTGCGGGGCCTGCCGCCGCACGTCGTCGCCGCGAACGTCTGTTGCGCGGTGTCGGCCTGGCGCGGCGCGTTCATGGCGCACGGCTCGCTGACCGAGCCGGGCCGCTCCAGCGCGCTGGAGATCACCTGCCCCGGCCCGGAGTCCGCGCTGGCCCTGGTGGGTGCGGCCCGCCGCATCGGCATCACCGCCAAGAACCGCGAGGTGCGCGGCGTGGACCGGGTGGTCGTCAAGGACGGCGACGCGATCGCCGCGCTGCTCACCCGCATCGGCGCCCACTCCAGCGTGCTGGCCTGGGAGGAGCGCCGGGTGCGCCGCGAGGTGCGGGCCACGGCGAACCGGCTGGCGAACTTCGACGACGCCAACCTGCGCCGCTCGGCGCGCGCCGCGGTCGCCGCCGCGGCCCGGGTGACCCGGGCGCTGGAGATCCTCGCCGACGACGCGCCCAACCACCTCACCTCGGCCGGTCGGCTGCGCCTGGAGCACCGGCAGGCCTCGCTGGAGGAGCTGGGCGCGCTGGCGGATCCGCCGTTGACCAAGGACGCGATCGCCGGCCGGATCCGCCGGTTGCTGGCGCTGGCCGACAAGCGGGCCCGGGACCTGGGCATCCCGGATACGGAAGCGGCCGTCACGCCCGACATGCTCGTGGTCTGATAGGACGGTGCGGGTCGGCGGTGCCGGTGGATCACCACCCGGCGCTGCACTGCGCCGCACGCTCGGATAAGGTCGCTGCGTGCGGCAAGGGGGCCGGCACAGGCACTCCTCGCCGTGCACACCGCCTCGGGCGGTCAGGTCCTTCGAGACCGCGGCGGGGTGGCCGAGATGAACCGTCAACGGCCGGCTCCAACGGTCGGCGCACACACCTCCGCCGGCCCGGGTCTTATGCCGGCGGACCAGAACGCAAGGAGATGGGACCTGTGACCATCCGGGTTGGCATCAACGGCTTCGGCCGGATCGGCCGCAACTTCTTCCGGGCAGTGCTGGCGTCCGGCGCTGACATCGAGGTCGTGGCGGTCAACGACCTGACCGACAACGCGACGCTCGCCCACCTGCTCAAGTACGACAGCATCCTGGGTCGCCTCCCGCACGAGGTGAAGGCCACCGCCGACGAGATCACCGTGGGCGGCAAGACCATCAAGGCGTACGCCGAGAAGGACCCGGCGAAGCTGCCGTGGGGCGAGGTCGGCGCGGACGTGGTCATCGAGTCCACCGGCTTCTTCACCGACGCCACCAAGGCGAAGGCGCACGTCGACGGCGGGGCCAAGAAGGTCATCATCTCCGCCCCGGCGAAGAACGAGGACGTCACGGTCGTCATGGGCGTGAACCACGACCAGTACGACCCGGCCAAGCACACCATCATCTCGAACGCCTCCTGCACCACCAACTGCCTCGCGCCGATGGCGAAGGTCCTGCACGACACGTTCGGCATCCAGCACGGCCTGATGACGACGATCCACGCGTACACGCAGGACCAGAACCTGCAGGACGCGCCGCACTCCGACCTGCGTCGGGCCCGCGCCGCCGCGCTGAACATCGTGCCGACCTCGACCGGCGCGGCGAAGGCGATCGGCCTGGTGCTGCCGGAGCTGAAGGGCAAGCTGGACGGCTACGCCCTGCGGGTGCCGATCCCGACCGGCTCGACCACCGACCTCACCGTCAACGTCAACCGTGAGACCACGGTGGACGAGGTCAACGCCGCGCTGAAGGCCGCCGCCGAGGGCCCGCTCAAGGGCATCCTGGTCTACAACGAGGACCCGATCGTCTCCTCGGACATCGTCACCGACCCGGCGTCGTGCATCTTCGACGCGCCGCTGACCAAGGTCGTCGGCAACCAGGTCAAGGTCGTCGGCTGGTACGACAACGAGTGGGGCTACTCGAACCGCCTGGTCGACCTGGTCAAGCTGGTCGGTCAGTCGCTGTGAGCATCCGTACCCTCGACGACCTGCTCGCCGAGGGGGTGTCGGGTCGGCGCGTGCTGGTGCGCGCCGACCTGAACGTCCCGCTCGACAAGCAGTCCGGTGACATCACGGACGACGGCCGCATCCGCGCCGTGCTGCCCACGCTGAGCGCCCTCACCGGAGCCGGCGCCAGGGTGGTCGTCTGCTCGCACCTGGGTCGCCCGAAGGGCGCCCCGGACCCGCAGTTCAGCCTGCGCCCGGTCGCCGGGCGCCTCGGCGAGCTGCTCGGCGCGCCCGTGCACTTCGCCACCGACACCGTCGGCGAGTCGGCCCGTTCCACCGTGGACGCGCTCGCCGACGGCGAGGTCGCGCTGTTGGAGAACCTGCGCTTCAACTCCGGCGAGACCAGCAAGGACGACGCCGAGCGGGGCGCCTTCGCCGACCAGCTCGCCGCGTTCGGCGACGCCTACGTCGACGACGCGTTCGGCGCGGTGCACCGCAAGCACGCCAGCGTCCACGACGTGCCGGCCCGGCTGCCGCACGTCGCCGGCCGGCTGGTGCTGCGCGAGGTGGAGGTCCTGTCCCGGCTGACCGGTGAGCCGGAGCGCCCGTACGTCGTGGTGCTCGGCGGCTCGAAGGTCTCCGACAAGCTGGCGGTGATCGAGGCGCTGCTGCCGACGGTCGACCGGCTGCTTATCGGCGGCGGCATGTGCTTCACCTTCCTCAAGGCGCAGGGCCACGAGGTGGGCTCCTCGCTGCTGGAGGAGGAGATGGTCGAGACCTGCCGCAACCTGCTGGAGCGCTCCGAGGGCAAGATCATGCTCCCGGTCGACGTGGTGGCCGCAGACGCGTTCGCCCCGGACGCCGCGCACGACACCGTGCCGGCCGACGGCATCCCCAGCAAGCGGGTCGGGCTCGACATCGGGCCGGAGACGGTCGCCGGGTTCGCCGCCGCCCTCAAGGGCGCGCGGACGATCTTCTGGAACGGCCCGATGGGCGTGTTCGAGATGCCGGCGTTCGCCCACGGCACCCGCGGGATCGCCGAGACGATCGCGAAGACCGACGCGTTCACCGTCGTCGGTGGCGGTGACTCCGCCGCCGCCGTACGGGCGCTCGGGCTGGACGAGTCGTCCTTCGGGCACATCTCCACCGGCGGTGGCGCCTCCCTGGAATACCTGGAGGGCAAGACCCTCCCCGGCATCGCGGCCCTGGAGAACTGATGGCGAGCGTCACCCGCCGGCCCCTGATGGCCGGCAACTGGAAGATGAACTGCAACCACCTCGAGGCCAACCTGCTGGTGCAGAAGCTGGCGGCCAGCCTCACCGAGAAGCAGCTCATCGACGTTGAGACGGTGGTCCTGCCGCCGTTCACCGACCTGCGTACGGTGCAGACCGCCGTCGACGGCGACAAGCTGCTCATCGGCTACGGCGCGCAGGACCTCTCGCCGCACGCGTCGGGGGCCTACACCGGGGACATCTCCGGCCCGATGCTGGCGAAGCTGGGCTGCACCTACGTGGTGATCGGGCACTCGGAGCGGCGCGCCTACCACCACGAGGACGACGCGATCGTCAACGCCAAGGTGCAGGCCGCGCTGACCCACGGGCTCACCCCGATCCTCTGCGTGGGGGAGGGGCTCGACGTCCGGGACAAGGGCACCCACGTGGCGCACTGCAGCGACCAGCTCGACGGCGCCCTGAAGGGGCTCACCGCCGAGCAGGTGGAGAAGGTCGTGGTGGCGTACGAGCCGGTCTGGGCGATCGGCACGGGCAAGACGGCCACCCCGGAGGACGCCCAGGAGGTCTGCGGCGCGGTCCGTCAGCGCCTGGCCGAGTCCTTCGGCCAGGACACCGCCGACAAGGTCCGGGTCCTCTACGGCGGCTCGGTCAAGTCCTCGAACGTCGCGGCGATCATGGCCCAGCCGGACGTCGACGGGGCGCTCGTGGGCGGCGCGAGCCTGGACGCCGAGGAGTTCGCGAAGATCTGCCGGTTCCCGGAGCACATCTCCCGCTGATCGCTCGCTATCCTTGACTCCGCCCGTCCGTCGGTCGGTGCCACCGTGCCCGATCTGCCCGGGCGAGGATCGTAACGAGAGGACTGACCCCAGCCATGCCGATCTGGTTCGCATACACGTTGATCGTGTTGCTGGTCATCACGAGCATCCTGCTGACGATGCTGATCCTGCTGCACCGCGGTAAGGGCGGCGGGTTGTCGAGCATGTTCGGCGGTGGCGTCAGCTCCAGCCTCGCCGGTTCCTCGGTGGCGGAGAAGAACCTGGACCGCTACACCGTCCTGGTGGGCATCGTCTGGTTCGCCTGCATCGTCGGGCTGGGGCTCTGGCTCCGCCTCCAGATGGCCAGCGGCACCGTTTGAGCCCGCCGAGTACAATCTGCGCGCGGTCCGTCACCGACGGGCCGCGCGCAGTTCGTTTCACCCGCTGCACCGCGTCGCCCGCCGCCCTCTCCGCGGCGGTTCCCCTCCGACGACAGGAGCGAGCAGCCGTGCCCATTGGCAACGTCATCCGGGGCACCCGGGTCGGATCCGCGCCCGGCCACCGCGCCGAGCGCCACCAGCCGGCCCCGTGCCGGACGGTGGCCTACTGGTGCCGTAACGACCACCACATCCAGATCCGGCTCGCCGCCGAGGTCGAGGCGCCGGAGGTGTGGGACTGCCCGCGGTGCGGCCTCCCCGCCGGCCAGGATGCGCAGAACCCGCCAGGCCGCACCCGGCCCGAGCCCTACAAGACCCACCTGGCGTACGTGAAGGAGCGGCGCACCGCGGAGGAGGGGGCGGCCATCCTGGCCGAGGCCCTCGCCGACCTGCGCCGCCGCCGTGGCCGTCCCGTCAGCTAGGCGGCGTCCCGTCCACGACGGGTGAGGGCCCCCGTCGACGCCAGGCGCGTCGGCAGGGGGCCCTCACTTACCTGTCAGCGCAGGCTGCGCAGGCGGGCCGGCACGTCGGCCGCCGCCGCCCGGTCCAGCAGCCAGAGGGTCCGGCCCGTGCCCTGCACGCCGGCCGCCGGCAGTTGCACCGGCCCGGCCCCGGCCAGCGCCATGCCGACCGCCTGTGCCTTGTCGGCCCCGCTGGCCACCAGCCAGACCTCCTCGGCCGTGTTGATGGCCGGGAGGGTCAGCGTGGTCCGCACCGGCGGGGGTTTCGGGCTGCCCCGCACCGCGCTGACCGGCCGGCTGTCGTGGTGCACCGGGTGCTCGGGGAAGACCGAGGCGACGTGCCCGTCCTCGCCGACGCCCAGCATCAGCACGTCGAAGTGGGGGAGCGCGGCGTGCCCCGGACGCGCCGCGCGGGCCAGTTCCTCGGCGTACCGTGCCGCCGCCTCCTCCGGGTCGGGCCCGGCCGGGCCGTCGGACGCCGGCATCGGGTGGACCCGGGCCGGGTCCAGTGGCACCGCGTCCAGCAGCGTGGCGCGGGCCTGGGTCTCGTTGCGCTCGGGGTCGCCGGCGGGCAGGAACCGCTCGTCGCCCCACCACACGTCCACCCGGGACCAGTCCACGGCGTCGCGGGCCGGCAGCGCCGCCACCGCCCGGTGCACCGCGGCGGCGATCCGCCCGCCGGTCAGCACCACCGACGCCTGGCCCCGTTCGGCCTGTGCGTCGAGCAGCTTGACCACCAACCGGGCGGCCACCGCCTGGGCCAGCAGGTCGGCGTCGGCGTGGACGGCGACACTCGCCTCACTCATCTGATGTGCCTTCGTTTCTCCGGCCGTCGCGCGGCCGGTCTTCCGTGGTGCCCCCGCAGTCGGGCGCTCAGTGCGCGGCGCTCGTTCCCGCGTGCGCGGTGACCCCCGCCTCGGCCCGCTGGGCCGTTGCCGGGTCCTTCCAGACGTGCACCCGCTGCGGCGGGCGCTGGTCGAGGTCGGCCAGCCCGGCCGCCGTGCCCAGCGCCTCCGCGTACACCTGGTCGGCGTCGAGCCGGCGCAGTTCCTCGGCCAGTTCGTCGCCGAGGGGCCGGCGGACGAGCGGCAGCTGCCGGTCCTCCTGGCCGGTACGCCGGAACGTCGCCACGCTGTCGTCCCGGGTCAGCGTCAGCGTGTCGCCGTTGGCGCAGCGCAGCTGCACCTCCCGCATCCGGGGGGACGCGTCGCTAGGCTCCCACACCGGCTCGATGCCGAGCCGCGCGGCCAGCCAGCCCTGCATCAGCGCGGCGGTCGGGTCGGTGGGCGGGGCCACCACGGTCGCCTCGGTCACCCTGGCCTGGGTGGTGTCGAACGCCCCCGCCACGAGCGTGCGCCACGGGGTGATCCGGGTCCACGCCAGGTCGGTGTCGCCGGGCGCGTAGTCCCGGGCCCGCTGGTGCAGCGCCTCGATCGGGTCGGCGGCCTGCGCGGAGTCGGTGATCCGCCGGTCGGCCACCACGCCGAGGAAGTCCGTGGCGATCTCGGCCGGCGGCTCGCCGTGCCACCACGTCACCACCGGCACGTCCGGCACCAGCAGCGGCATCACCACCGACTCGGCGTGCAGGGCGAGCCGCCCGTACATCCGGGTGACCACCGCCTCGCACGGGCCGAGCCGGCCGCCGACGACGATCTCCGCGTCCAGCCGGTTGCGCTCGCGCTCCACGTCGGTGCGGACCACCACCACCAGCCGGCAGGGGTGGGCGGCGGCCGCTATGGTCGCCGCCGCCTCCGCCTCGCGGACCCGCTTCTCGTCCACCACCACGATGAGGGTCAGCGCCATGCCGCTGGCCACCCCGCCGGCGCTGCGCCGCTCGGCGGCCAGCGCCTTGACCACCTCGTTGCCGGTGGTGTCCCACAGGCCGATCAATGGAGCCTCCTGGTTTGCTCGCTGCGCCTGCTCACGGCACCTGCCTTCGTTCGCGACTGCGAGGCTCGCAGAACCGGCTCACTCCTCGCGCTCACGCCCGCCGCCACGCCCGGCCCTCGCGGGCCAGCATCTCGTCGGCGGCCCGGGGGCCCCACTCGCCGGCCCGGTACGGCTCCGGCTTGGTGCCCGCCCACGCGTGCTCCAGCGGGTCCACCACCTGCCAGCTCTGCTCGACCTCGGCGGCGTCCGGGAAGAGGGTGCGGTCACCGATCAGCACGTCCAGCACGAGCCGCTCGTACGCCTCGGGGCTGGACTCGGTGAACGCCTCGCCGTACTGGAAGTCCATCGCGATGTCGCGGACCTCCATCGTGGTGCCGGGCACCTTGGAGCCGAACTTGAGCACGACGCCCTCGTCCGGCTGCACCCGGATCACGAGCTGGTTGTTGCCCAGCGACTCCATGTCGGCTTCGTTGAACGGCAGGTGCGGTGCCCTCTTGAACATGATGGCGACCTCGGTGACGCGGCGCGGCAGCCGCTTGCCGGCCCGGATGTAGAACGGCACCTCCGCCCAGCGGCGGTTCTGGATGCCGAGCCGGACGGCCACGTAGGTCTCGGTGGTCGAGTCCGCCGGGACGCCCTCCTCCTCCAGGTAGCCGACGGCCCGCTCGCCGCCCACCCAGCCGGGCAGGTACTGGCCGCGCACGGTGCCCTCGGCGACGTCCTTCGGCAGGGTGATCGCCCGGAGCACCTTGAGCTTCTCCGTGCGGATCTCGTCGGCGTCGAAGCTCGTCGGCTCCTCCATCGCCACCAGCGCCAGCAGCTGGAGCAGGTGGTTCTGGAGCACGTCGCGGGCCGCGCCGGCCGAGTCGTAGAAACCGGCGCGGGTGCCGATGCCGACGTCCTCGGCCATGGTGATCTGCACCGAGTCGACGTACTTGGAGTTCCACAGCGGCTCGAACAGGTTGTTGGCGAACCGCAGGGCGAGGATGTTCTGGACGGTCTCCTTGCCCAGGTAGTGGTCGATGCGGAAGACGTCCTTGCGGGTGAAGACGTCGTCGACCAGGTCGTTGAGCGCCTTCGCCGAGGGCAGGTCGTGCCCGAAGGGCTTCTCCACCACCACCCGGCGCCAGCCGCCGGACTTGGCGTTGTCGGCCATCCCGGTGCGGGCCAGCTGCTTGAGGACCACGGGGAACGCCGCCGGGGGGATGGAGAAGTAGAAGGCGGCGTTGCCCGGGATGCCGTGCGTCTGGCGCAGCTCGTCCAGCATCTCCGAGAGGTGGTCGAACGCGGCGTCGTCGTCGAACGAGCCGCCGACGAACTTGATGTTGCCCGCCAGCCGCGCCCACACCTCCTCCCGCCAGGGGGTGCGGGCGTGCTTCTTGGCCGCCTCGTGGGCGAGCGACTCGAAGTCCCCGTCGCCCCAGTCCCGGCGGGCGAAGCCGAGCACGGCGAAGCCCGGGGGCAGCAGCCCCCGGTTCGCCAGGTCGTACACGGCGGGCAGGAGCTTCTTGCGGGCCAGGTCACCGGTGACGCCGAAGATCACCAGAGCGCACGACTCCGGGATCCTCGGCAGCCGGCGGTCCTGCGGGTCGCGCAGCGGGTTCACTCCGCCTCCTCGCTCCGCGTCGTCCATGGTCCTCATCGTCACGCCCGCAGCGCCTCGACCGCATCGAGCAGCTGGGCCACGCCCGCCGACCGGTCGGTCAGGTGCAGCCGCACCACCGGGCGCTTCCGCTCGGCCAGGGCCTGCCGGTCGCCGGCGGCCTGCGCCGCCTGCAACTCCCCGAAGGTGTACGGCCGGCCCGGCACCGGCAGGTCGTCGACGACCGCGCCGGTGAGCTGGAGGTAGCTGCCGACCTGCGGACCGCCCTTGTGGTACTGGCCGGTCGAGTGCAGGAACCGCGGCCCCCAACCGAAGGTGACCGGCCGCCCGGAAGCACCGGCCAGCAACGGCCGCAGCCGGGCCGCGTCGGCGTCGGCGAACCGGTCGAGGTACGCCATCACCGCGAGGTAGCCGTCGTCGCCCGCCCCGTCGACCAGCTGACGGAGCACGCCGGCCAGGTCGCCCGGGGCGCCCTGCGGCGCGTACACCTCGATCGCGCCCTCGGTGAACGACGGCGTCTCCGCCGGCGGACCCGAGGCGAGGATCCGGTTGGTGTTCTCCTTGGACTCGGTGACGTTGGGCTGGTTGAACGGGTCGATGCCGAGCACCACGCCGGCGATCGCGGTGGCGTACTCCCAGGCCAGGAACTGCGCGCCGAGCGGGCCGTTGACCGCCACGTCGGCGTCGACGCCGCCGCCGGGGACGGCGCCGGCGGGCAGCGCGCCGCCGTAGGTCACGGTGAGCACGTCGTCGCCGGCGGCGCCGGGACTCTGCGGCGACTCGACGACGACCGGCAGGATGCCGACCCCGGCCTTGCCGGTGGACTCGGCGATCAGCTGCTCGGCCCAGTCGCCGAGGCCCTCGATGCCGGTGCCGTCGGAGACCAGGGCGACCTTGTCCCGGCCCATGGTGGCCGCCGCCCCGAGGGCCGCGCCGAGCGCCAGGCCCGGGTTGTCGCGGTCCCCGCCCAGCGACCGCGCCAGCGCGTCGGCCTCGTCGAGCAGTTCGGCCACCTCGACGCCGGCCAGCGCGGACGGGACCAGCCCGAACGCGGTCAGCGCGGAGTAGCGGCCACCCACGTTCGGGTCGGCGAGCACGGTGAAGGCGCCCATCTCGGCGGCGGTGGCCTCCAGCGGCGAGCCCGGGTCGGTGACGACGACGAAGTGCCGGCCGGCCTCCGCCTCGGTCATCCCCGCGTCGAGGAACGCCTGCCAGTAGGCCCGGCGGTGGCTGTCGGTCTCGACCGTCGAGCCGGACTTGCTGGCCACCACGACCACGGTGCGCTCCAGCCGGTCGGCCAGCGCCGCCCGGACCTGCCCCGGGTCGGTGGTGTCGAGCACCGTCAGCTGCTTGCCGAGGGTGCGGGCGATGACCTCGGGGGCCAGCGACGAGCCGCCCATCCCGGCGAGCACCACGTGGTCCAGGTCGGCCAGCTCCGCCTTCAGCTCGGCGAGCTGGGGGAGCAGTTGCCGGCTGCGCAGGTGGGTGTCCACCCAGCCGAGGCGGATCTTCGCCTCGGCCTGCGCGTCCGGACCCCACAGGGTGGCGTCCTTCGCGGCCAGCTTGCCCGGCACGCCAGCGTTCACCAGCGCGTCCCGGGTGGAGGCGGGGGCCGACTTGTCGACCGTGTCGGCCCCGTGCACGGAGAGCCCGGCGGCGGCCTCGACCGCCCCGGCGAGCAGGTCACTCACGCCGCCACCTCGCTTCGCCCGGCGGCGGCGCGAGACGCCGCGCCGCTGATGGTTCGCTCGCTACGCTCGCTCACGCGTTGCCCCCTGCCTGCTGCGCGGCCTGCGCGTTGCCCTTCGCGGCGTCGCCCGGGTGGCCGGCGCCCCGGCCCGCGGCCGACAGCGACTTGCGGACGCCGTCGAGCAGTTCCTGCCAGCTCGTCTCGAACTTCTCCACGCCCTCGCGCTCCAGGGTCTCGATGACGTCGGCCATGTCGATCCCGACCGACTCCAGGTCCGCGAAGACCTTGCGGGCCTCGTCGTAGGAGCCGGTGATGGTGTCGCCGCGGGTCTCGCCGTGGTCGGCGTACGCGTGCACGACCGGCTCCGGCATGGTGTTGACCGTGCCGGGGGCGATCAGCTCCTCGACGTAGATGACGTCCCGGTAGTCCGGGTTCTTGGTCGAGGTGGAGGCCCACAGCGGCCGCTGCGGGTGGGCGCCGGCGTCGGCGAGGGCCTGCCAGCGGTCGGAGGAGAACACCTCGCCGTAGCGCTCGTACGCCAGCTTGGCGTTGGCGACGGCGGCCTTGCCGCGCAGCGCCTTGGCCTCGGCGGAGCCGAGCTTCTCCAGCCGCTTGTCGACCTCGCTGTCCACGCGGGAGACGAAGAACGACGCGACCGACCCGATCTTCGACAGGTCGTGCCCGTTGGCCTTCGCCTGCTCCAGCCCGGCCAGGAACGCCTCCATCACCTGCGAGTAGCGGTCCAGCCCGAAGATCAGCGTGACGTTGACGCTGATCCCCTCCGCCAGGGTGGCGGTGATCGCCGGCAGGCCGGCCTCGGTGGCCGGGATCTTGATGAAGAGGTTCGGCCGGTCGACCAGCCACCACAGCGCCTTGGCCTCGGCGACGGTCTTGTCGGTCTCGTGGGCCAGTCGCGGGTCCACCTCGATGGAGACCCGGCCGTCGACCCCGGCGCTGCGCTCGTACGACGGGTGCATCACGTCGCACGCCCACCGCACGTCGTAGGTGGTGAGCATCCGCACGGCCTCCTCGACCTCCACCCCACGGGTGGCGAGGTCGCGCAGCTGCCAGTCGTACTCGTCGGCGTCGCTCAGCGCCTTCGCGAAGATCGTCGGGTTGGTGGTCACCCCGGCCACGTGCTTCTCCCGGCGGAGCTGGTCCAGCCCGCCGGAGGACAGCCGTACCCGGGAAAGGTCGTCGAGCCAGACCGCCACGCCTGCGGCGGTGAGTTCACTCAGCCTGTCCGTCATGCCGTCCACGCTCCCCTCAGTTGCCGGTGGTGAAACCGGTGATGTCGCCCATCCGGGTCAGCGCCGCGTGCGCGGCGGCCACGATCCGGTCGGGAGTGAATCCGAACTGCTCGAAGAGCACGGAGTGCGGGGCGCTCGCGCCGTAGTGCTCCAGGCTGACGCTCTCGCCGCAGTCGCCGACGATGCCGTGCCAGGACATGCTGATGCCCGCCTCCACGCTCACCCGTACCTTTACCCCGCGCGGCAGCACCGACTCCCGGTACGCCTCGTCCTGCTCGAAGAACCACTCCTGGCAGGGCATCGAGACGACCCGGGTCGGGGTGCCGTCGGCCTCCAGCCGGTCCCGGGCGGTCAGGCAGAGCTGCACCTCGGAGCCGGTGCCGATGAGGATCACCTGCGGCTTGGCGTTGGACGCCTCGGCCAGCACGTAGCCGCCCTTCGCCACGCCCTCGGCGCCGGCCAGGGTCGACCGGTCCAGCGTCGGCAGCGCCTGCCGGCTCAGCGCCAGCGCGGTCGGCCGGTCGGTGTGCTCCAGCGCCTGCCGCCAGGCCCAGGCCGTCTCGTTGGCGTCGGCCGGCCGGACCACGTCCAGGCCGGGGATGGCGCGCAGCGCGCTCAGGTGCTCCACCGGCTGGTGCGTGGGGCCGTCCTCGCCGAGACCGATCGAGTCGTGCGTCCAGACGTAGACCACCGGCAGCTTCATCAGCGCGGCGAGCCGCACCGACGGGCGCATGTAGTCGCTGAACACCAGGAAGGTGCCGCCGTACGGGCGGGTGCCGCCGTGCAGCGCGATGCCGTTGAGGATCGCGCCCATGGCGTGCTCGCGGATGCCGAAGTGCAGCGTCCGGCCGTACTCGTGGCCCGGGAAGTCCTTGGTGGCGTGGACGGCGGGGACGAAGGACGGCTCGCCCTTCATGGTGGTGTTGTTGCTCTCCGCCAGGTCGGCCGAGCCGCCCCACAGCTCCGGCAGCACCGGGGCGAGCGCCTCCAGGACCTTGCCGGAGGCGGCCCGGGTGGCGATGCCCTTGGCGTCGGCCGGGAACTCCGGCAGCGCCTCGGTCCAGCCGCTCGGCAGGATCCGCCCGGCCATCCGGTCGTAGAGCGCGTGGCGCTCCGGGTTGGCCTTCGCCCAGCCGTCGAACGCCGTGGTCCACTCCTGCTGGGCCCGGGCGCCGCGCTCCATCACCTGGCGGGCATGCCCGAGCACCTCCTCGTCGACCTCGAAGGTCCGCGCCGGGTCGAAGCCGAGAAGCTGCTTGGTGGCGGCCACCTCGTCGCCGCCCAGCGCCGAGCCGTGGATCTTGCCGGTGTTCTTCTTGTTGGGCGCGGGCCAGCCGATGATGGTGCGCAGCGCGATGAAGGAGGGGCGGCCGGTCTCGGCCTTCGCCGCCAGCAGCGCCCGGTGGAGGGCCTCGACGTCCTCGTGGTAGTCGCCCTGGTCGGCGTCGCCGGTGCGCCAGTCGACGGTCTGCACGTGCCAGCCGTACGCCTCGTAGCGGGCGGCGACGTCCTCGCTCTTGGCGATCCGGGTGTCGTCCTCGATCGAGATCTCGTTGTCGTCGTAGATCACCGTGAGGTTGCCGAGCTGCTGGTGCCCGGCGAGCGCGCTGGCCTCGTGGCTGATGCCCTCCTCGATGTCGCCGTCGGAGACGATGCACCAGATGTCGTGGTCGAAGACCGACCGGCCGGGCTCGGCCTCCGGGTCGAACAGGCCGCGCTCGCGGCGGGCGGCCATCGCCATGCCGACCGCGTTGCCGAGGCCCTGCCCGAGCGGCCCGGTGGTGGTCTCCACGCCGGGGGTGTGCCCGTGCTCGGGGTGGCCCGGGGTCAGCGAGCCCCACTGCCGCAGCGACTCCAGGTCCTGCAGGGCCAACGGGTAGCCGGAGAGGAAGAGCTGGATGTAGAGGGTGAGGCTGGAGTGGCCCGCGGAGAGCACGAAGCGGTCCCGGCCGGGCCAGTTCGGGTCGGCGGGGTTGTGCCGCATGACCCGGTTGAAGAGCAGGTAGGCCGCGGGCGCGAGGCTCATCGCGGTGCCCGGGTGGCCGTTGCCGGATTTCTCCACGGCATCCATGGCCAGCACGCGGACGGTGTCGACGGCCCGGCGGTCGAGGTCGGACCAGTTGAGTGCGGGGTGCTCGGGTCGGTTGGCAGCCACGATGGTTGTGCTCCTCGGCAGATGGGCGGAACCCTCAGTGATGACCCTATCGAGCGGTCCTAAACGTCCGCCCAGGGATCTCTGCATGCCGGTCTGTACTGGTCGGCGCCGGTCCGTGGTCCCGCCTCGACGGTGTGACGGCCCGCACCGTTGTCGGGTCGCCCGGGCAGCCAAAACGACGACGCGTAGTCTGTGGTGCGGTGTGTGGCCCCAGTCGGGTCCGGCCGATCCGACCTCCCCTGCCGACGCCGGAAGGTGGCAATCCGTGAGCATGATCACCGAGCGCCCCGTCAGCAACTCTGCCGGGCAGCCGCCGGTGCGAACTGCGGCGGAGACGTCGGCGGTGGCCCGCCGGGACGTCCGTGCGGTGGTCGCGGCCTACGTGACGCTGACCAAGCCGCGGATCGTGGAGCTGCTCCTCGTCACCACGGTGCCGGCGATGATGCTCGCGGACGGCGGTCTGCCGTCGCTCTGGCTGGTGGCCGTGGTGCTGGTCGGCGGCTCGCTCGCCGCCGGCGCGGCCAGCGTCATCAACTGCTACATCGACCGGGACATCGACCAGCTGATGCGGCGCACCAAACGCCGCCCGCTGCCGGCGCACACCGTGTCGCCGCGCAACGCCCTGATCTTCGGGCTGGTGCTGGCGACGGTGTCGGTCGCGATGATGGCGGCGTTCACCAACCTGCTGGCCGCCGCCCTCACGCTGGCCGCGATCGTCTACTACGACGTCGTCTACACCCTCTGGCTCAAGCGCACCACGACGGCGAACACGTTCTGGGGCGGGGCCTGCGGGGCCGCGCCGGTGCTGATCGGCTGGGCGGCGGTGACCGGGACGCTCGCCCCGGCCGCGTGGGCGCTGTTCGCGGTGGTCTTCTTCTGGCAGATGCCGCACTTCTATCCGCTGGCCATGAAGTACAAGGACGACTACGCCCGGGCCGGCATCCCGATGCTGCCGGTGGTGGCCTCCACCCGGCGGGTGAACGCCGAGATCATCGGCTTCGCCTGGCTGACCGTGGCGTCCTCGCTGGCCGTGTGGCCGCTGGGGATGAGCCTGATCTACGGCGTGCCCGCCGTGGTGGTCGGCGCCATCTTCGTGGTGGAGGCGCACAAGCTCGCCCGGCGGGTGGCGCGGGGGCAGGCCGTCAAGCCCATGCGGCTGTTCCACTGGTCGACCACCTACCTGACCATCCTCTTCGCCGCGGTCGCCCTCGACGCGCTGATCTGACGGCGCTCGCTGCGCTGGTCCGACCGCCCTCGACGCGCTGATCTGACGGCCCTCGCCGCGCTGGTCCAACCGCGCCGCGCGCGCCCGAGCCCGGCCCGCTGGCCTGACCGGCCCCGACCCGTCGCCTGTTCCCGCCGCGGCCGGCCGTCGTGCGGCAAATCATCATCGTGTATGCCATGTCCGGTTTCTTGTTACATCGGCGATACCGTCGGCATCGGTCCGGAACCGCTCGGATGCCCCGAGCCGGCCCGGTTCGTGGTGGCGCTTTGGAGTGACAAGTCCGGATAAGGCCGGGCATATCGCCTGTGGTTCTCCTTAAACCTGCGGGTAATTGGCATCACAAAAGGTTCATGGTTCTCGCCCGCCCGGGTGGAAGTCTGCTTACGCTTCCCCTCATGGCAGATGGTTCCGATACGACGCTGACGGCCGAACAGACCCCCGGGCAGGCCCCGCAGGGCCTGGTCGCCGGCATCAAGTCGTTCGCCGCCGGTCACGGTGGGGCGAAGGCGGTCATCGAGTACGTCGGCAAGCGTGGCGCGCGCATCGTCCTCGTGGGCGAGGACGGGGTGTGGGGCGACCAGTTCGCCGACGACACCGTCGTGGCGCGGCAGGCCTGCGCGAAGGCGGGAGTCACCGTCGAGAACGCCTGGGAGCGTGAACTGATGGACCAGATGCGTCCGAGCAACGACCTCTGGCGGTCGATGGCCCGGCGCACGATGGCCCGTTGACATAAATTGACCGATCACCACCAGTCGACCCGGGGGGAACCCCGGGTCGCTTTCGTCACCTGTGCCGAACTGCCCGACCTCGACCCCGACGACCGGCTGCTACTCGACCCGCTGGCGCGCCGCGGCGTGAGCGCCGAGGCGCTGGACTGGGCCGACCCGACCGCCGACTGGCCGGCGTACGACCTGGCGGTGCTCCGCTCGCCGTGGGACTACGCGCTGCGGCGCGACGAGTTCGTCGCCTGGGCGTCGCGGGTCCCCGCCCTGGCCAACCCGGCCGACGTGGTGCGCTGGAACACCGACAAGCGGTACCTGGCCGAGCTGTCCACGGCCGGGGTGCCCACCGTGCCGACGTCCTGGGTCGCGCCGGGGGAGAGCTGGCGACCGCCCGCCGCCCGCGGCGAGTACGTCGTCAAGCCGGCCGTCAGCGCGGGCAGCCGGGACACCGGCCGCTACGACCTGGCCGATCCCCGACACCAGGAACTGGCCGTGGCGCACGTGCGACGGCTGTCGGACGCGGGGCGGCTGACCATGGTGCAGCCGTACCTCGACGCGGTCGACACGGCCGGTGAGACGGCGCTGCTCTTCCTGGCCGGGCCGGACGGCCCGACGTTCAGCCACGCGATCCGCAAGGGCCCGATGCTGACCGGCCCGGACCTCGGGGTCACCGGGTTGTACCGGCCCGAGGAGATCACCGCCCGCACCGCCACCCCGGAGCAGCTGGCGGTGGCGGAGCGGGCCCTTTCGGCGGTGCCCGGCGGGCCGGGGCGGCTGCTCTACGCCCGGGTGGACCTCATCCCCGGCCCGGACGGCGCGCCGCTCCTGGTGGAGCTGGAGCTCACCGAGCCGTCGCTGTTCCTCGCCCACGCCGACGGCGCCGCCGACCGCCTGGCCGACGCGATCCTGACCCTGCTGGGCCGCGCCGCCGGCTGACCAGCGCCACCGGCACCAGGGGCGGCCAGGGGCCGTGCCCGCCGGGTCTGCGAGACGGGGGGCGCGTTCCTCCGAGCTCACGACGTGAGTGGGTTCTTTCCGGGTGCCCCCGGTGCGGCGCGGGAGGGAGCGTGCTCAGGCGGCGACCGGGACGGGCCGCCCGGTGGCCTCCGGGGCCGGGGTCGACCCGACCGGGCGACGCTGGCGGGTGGACCACTGCACCGAGAGGGTGGCCAGCAGCACCAGGCAGGAACCAAGCATGTGCGCGCCCACCAGCAGCGCCGGCAGGTTCGTGAAGTACTGCACGAAGCCGATCACGCCCTGGCCCAGCTCGACCGCGACCAGCACCACCGCGGCCCGCGCGGCCCGCTGCGCACCGACCGCGCGGAAGGCGAAGACCAGCGCCACGGACAGGCCGACCAGCAGGAAGACGCCGTCGGCGTGCACCTGGGAGATCGTCTCCGGGTCGAGCCCGTTGCGGGCGGCGCCCTGGTCACCCGCGTGCGGGCCGCTGCCGGTCACCCAGGTGCCGATCACCAGCACGGCCGCGCTGACCACGGTGGTGAGCGCGGCCAGGATCCGCAGCGGGGCCGGCACGACGGCCACCGCCGGGCCCGCCGGGTCCTTGATCCGCCGCCAGAGCGCGTACGCGGCCGCGATCACCAGCATCGAGGCGAGGAAGTGCAGGCCGACCACCCACGGGTTGAGGTTGGTCAGCACGGTGATGCCGCCGACGACCGCCTGGGCCGGGATGCCGAGGAGCACGGCGACCGCGAGGGGGATCAACTCCCGGCGCCGGGGGCGGTGCAGCAGCACGGCCACCAGCACCGCCAGCGCGATGACGCCGACCGCGAACGTGAGCAGGCGGTTGCCGAACTCGATCACCCCGTGGATGCCCATCTCCGAGGTCGTGACGTACGAGTCGTCGGTGCACCTGGGCCAGGTGGGGCAGCCGAGACCGGACGCCGTGAGCCGGACGGCCCCGCCGGTGACGACGATGCCCACGTTCGCGATGATCGAGGCGAGCGCGAGACGGCGCAGCAGGGCGGTGGAGACCGGGAACCGGACGGATCGCTTCACGGCGCAAATCCTACGCACCGTAGTGGAGCCCGATCGGGTGACTCCGCCCGTGCGGTGGTTCGGATCACCGGGCCCCGGGTTTGCGGGCCCCGGGCGAATTACGTAACGTTGGCGTTGTGAAAAACGTGGCGGCGCTCTCCGAGCACCAGCCGGCGGCCGCCCCGGCCGCCGGTCAGTCCGCGTCCGTCGCGGATCTCTCCACCCGTGACCGGGTCACCCAGCTGCTGCTGGAGCGGGGCGCGACCACCGCCGCGCAGCTCGGCTCGGCCCTCGGGCTCAGCCCGGCCGCGATCCGCCGGCACCTCGACGCGATGCTCGCCGACGGTGACGTGGTCGCCCGCGACCAGACCGTCCGGGGCCACCGCGGCCGGGGCCGGCCGGCGAAGGTGTTCGTGCTGACCGACGCGGCCCGGGTCCGCTGCGGCACCCACCACTACGACAACATGGCCACCGCAGCGCTGCGCTGGATCTCGCGCAACGGCGGCGCCGAGGCGGTCGAGGCGTTCGCCACCGACCAGGTCGCCGCGCTGGAGGCCCGCTGCCGGGCCGCCATGGAGGACGCCGGCGACGACCCGATCGCGCGGGCCGAGGCACTCGCCGGAGCGCTCACCGCCGAGGGTTACGCTGCGAACGCGTCCACGATCGCCTCCGGCGGCCAGCTCTGTCAGCACCACTGCCCGGTGGCGCACGTGGCCGCCGAGTTCCCCCAGCTGTGCGAGGCCGAGACCGCGGTGATCTCCCGCCTGGTCGGCACCCACGTGCAGCGCCTGGCCACCATCGCGCACGGCGACGGGGTGTGCACCACGCACATTCCCACCCAGCCGGGGCGTGCCCAGTCCGGTAAGACCGTCACCACTGTGAGGACAGATAGATGACCGAGCAGATCGTCCAGCCCCTGACCCAGGAAGAGCAGCTCGCCGCGCTGGGTCGCTACGAGTACGGCTGGGCCGACCCCGACGTCGCCGGGGCGGTCGCCCAGCGTGGCCTCAACGAGGCGGTGGTGCGGGACATCTCGGCCAAGAAGAACGAGCCGGCCTGGATGCTCGACCTGCGGCTGAAGGGCCTGCGGCTGTTCGGTCGCAAGCCGATGCCGGCCTGGGGCGCCGACCTCACCGGGATCGACTTCGACAACATCAAGTACTTCGTCCGGTCCACCGAGAAGCAGGCCACCAGCTGGGAGGACCTGCCCGAGGACATCAAGAACACCTACGACCGGCTGGGCATCCCCGAGGCGGAGAAGCAGCGGCTGGTCGCCGGCGTCGCGGCGCAGTACGAGTCCGAGGTCGTCTACCACAAGATCCGCGAGGACCTCGAGGAGCAGGGTGTCATCTTCCTGGACACCGACACCGCGCTGCGCGAGCACGAGGACGTCTTCAAGGAGTACTTCGGCACGGTGATCCCGGTCGGCGACAACAAGTTCGCCGCGCTGAACACCTCCGTGTGGTCCGGTGGCTCGTTCATCTACGTGCCGAAGGGCGTGCACGTGGAGATCCCGCTGCAGGCCTACTTCCGGATCAACACGGAGAACATGGGCCAGTTCGAGCGGACGCTGATCATCGTCGACGAGGGCGCGTACGTGCACTACGTCGAGGGCTGCACCGCGCCGCTGTACTCCTCCGACTCGCTGCACAGCGCGGTCGTGGAGATCATCGTCAAGAAGAACGCCCGGTGCCGCTACACGACCATCCAGAACTGGTCGAACAACGTCTACAACCTGGTCACCAAGCGCGCCGTCTGCCACGAGGGCGCGACCATGGAGTGGGTCGACGGCAACATCGGCTCCAAGGTCACCATGAAGTACCCGGCGGTCTACATGACCGGCGAGCACGCCAAGGGCGAGGTGCTCTCGGTGGCCATGGCAGGCGAGGGGCAGCACCAGGACGCGGGCGCCAAGATGGTGCACGCCGCGCCGCACACCTCCTCGACCATCGTCTCCAAGTCGATCGCCCGGGGCGGCGGCCGTACGTCGTACCGCGGCCTGGTCCAGGTGCTGGAGGGCTCGCACAGCAGCCGCAGCACGGTCAAGTGCGACGCGCTGCTGGTCGACACCATCTCCCGCTCGGACACCTACCCGTACGTCGACATCCGCGAGGACGACGTGTCGATGGGGCACGAGGCGACCGTCTCCAAGATCAGCGACGACCAGCTCTTCTACCTGATGAGCCGGGGCCTGAGCGAGGACGAGGCGATGGCGATGATCGTGCGCGGCTTCATCGAGCCGATCGCCAAGGAGCTCCCGATGGAGTACGCCCTGGAACTCAACCGCCTGATCGAGCTCCAGATGGAGGGCGCGGTCGGCTGACCCCGCCCGGCCCGGACCCACCGCGGGCCCGCACGAACGCCGACCCGCCGGGCCGGGCCGCGCGAACACCGACCGGCCCTCCAGTTGATGACACCGTCGTCGTAGAACAGACCAAGGAAGAGATGACTACCCAGGCTTCCGCGCCACCCAGCACCAAGTCGCAGGCGCTCCGCTCGTACGACGTCGCCGACTTCCCGGCCCTGACCGGCCTGGAGGAGGAGTGGCGCTTCACCCCGCTCAAGCGGCTGCGCGGGCTCACCGCCGGGGCGCAGGCCGCCACCGGCACGGTCCGCCACGAGCACGGCGACCTGCCCGAGGGCGTCACCGTCGGGCGGATCGGCTTTGACGACCCGCGGGTGGGCAGCGTGCTCACCCCGGTCGACCGGGTCAGCGCGCTCGCCTACGGCGGGGCCGGGCAGGCACTGCTGGTCCAGGTCGCCCGCGACGCGGTGGTGGCCGAGCCGGTGAGCCTGCGGGTGGTCGGCGAGGGCGCCGAGGGCGTGGCCTTCGGGCACACCTTCGTCGAGGTGGGCCGGTTCGCCGAGGTGACCCTGGTGCTGGAGCACGTCGGTTCGGCCACGCTGGCCGACAACGTCGAGGTGGCGGTGGCCGACGGGGCGAAGCTGACCCTGGTCACCGTCGCCGACTGGGCCGACGACGCCGTCCAGGCCCAGCACCTGAGGGTCAGGCTGGGCCGCGACGCCAAGGTGGTGCACGTCCAGGTCTCCCTCGGCGGCGACCTGGTCCGGCAGCACACCTCGGTGGAGTACACCGACCGGGGCGGCGAGGCCGAGCTGTACGGCCTCTACTTCGCCGACTCCGGGCAGCACCTGGAGCACCGCCAGCTGGTCGACCACACCGTGCCGGACTGCCGCAGCTACGTCGGCTACCGGGGCGCCCTGCAGGGCGAGAGCGCGCGCACCGTCTGGGTGGGCGACGTGCTGATCCGCGCCGAGGCGACCGGCACCGACACGTACGAGATCAACCGGAACCTGCTGCTGACCGACGGCGCGCGGGCGGACTCCGTACCCAACCTGGAGATCGAGACCGGCGAGATCGCCGGCGCCGGGCACGCGAGCGCGACCGGCCGCTTCGACGACGAGCAGCTGTTCTACCTGATGGCCCGGGGCATCCCGGAGTCCGAGGCGCGGCGCCTGGTGGTCCGCGGCTTCTTCGCCGAGCTGATCAACAAGATCCCGGTCGAGTCGCTGCGCGAGCGCCTGGGGGACGCCATCGAGGCCCGGCTCACCAAGGCCAGCGCCTGATGATCCGCCTCTGCTCCACCGAGGACGTGCCGAAGGGCACCGTGGTCAGCGCGGACGTCGACGGCACCCCGATCGCGCTGGTGCACGGCGAGGACGGCGCCTTCTACGCCGCCTACGACGAGTGCTCGCACGCCGCGGTCGCCCTCTCCGAGGGGGAGGTCTCCGGCTGCACGCTGGAATGCTGGCTGCACGGATCCCGTTTCGACCTGAGGACCGGCGAGCCGACCGGGCTGCCCGCCACCGAACCCGTTCCCGTCTATCCCGTCGAAGTCCGAGACGGCGACATCTACGTCAGTCTCACGCCGAGCAATGGAGTGACCCGATAATGAGCACCCTGGAGATCCGCGACCTGAAGGTGTCGGTCAAGCTGCCCGAGGGTGAGCTCAAGCCGATCCTGGCCGGTGTCGACCTGACCGTCCGCTCGGGCGAGACCCACGCGATCATGGGCCCGAACGGCTCCGGCAAGTCCACCCTGGCCTACTCGATCGCCGGCCACCCCAAGTACGAGATCACCGGCGGCTCGGTGACCCTCGACGGCGAGGACGTGCTGGCCCTGTCCGTGGACGAGCGGGCCCGCGCCGGCCTCTTCCTGGCCATGCAGTACCCGGTCGAGGTCCCCGGCGTCTCGGTGGCGAACTTCCTGCGTACCGCCAAGACCGCCATCGACGGCCAGGCGCCCAAGCTGCGCACCTGGGGCGGCGAACTGCGCGGGGCCATGGAGCGCCTCCAGATGGACCCGGCGTTCGCCCAGCGCAACGTCAACGAGGGCTTCTCCGGCGGCGAGAAGAAGCGGCACGAGATCGTGCAGCTGGAGCTGCTCAAGCCGAAGATCGCCATCCTCGACGAGACCGACTCCGGCCTCGACGTGGACGCGCTGCGCGTGGTCAGCGAGGGCGTGAACCGGGTCCGCGACACCGGCGACACCGGGATGCTGCTGATCACCCACTACACCCGGATCCTGCGCTACATCAAGCCGGACTTCGTGCACGTCTTCGTCGCCGGCCGGATCGTCGAGCAGGGCGGCCCGGAGCTCGCCGACAAGCTCGAGGAAGAGGGCTACGAGCGGTACGCCGCCGGGGCCGGCGCGGCGCGGGCCTGAGTCCTCTCTGAAGAATGGGTGGGCCGGTCGACATGACTTCCATCGCGATCCCGTCGGGGATGCCGCAGTACGACGACGTGCCGCGTTACGACGTGGCGAAGGTGCGCGCCGACTTCCCGATCCTCGACCGGGAGGTCAACGGGCACCGGCTGGTCTACCTCGACAGCGCCAACACCTCGCACAAGCCGCGGCAGGTGCTCGACGTGCTCGGCGAGCACTACGCGATGCACAACGCGAACGTCTCCCGCTCGGTGCACACCCTGGGCACCGAGGCCACCGAGGCGTACGAGGGCGCGCGGGCGAAGATCGCCGCGTTCATCAACGCGCCGAGCGTGGACGAGGTGGTGTTCACCAAGAACTCCACCGAGGCGATCAACATCGTGGCGTACGCGTTCTCCAACGCCTCGCTGCGGCCCGACGCCGACCCCCGGTTCCGGCTCGGCCCCGGTGACGAGGTGGTCATCTCCGAGATGGAGCACCACTCGAACATCGTCCCGTGGCAGCTGCTCTGCGAGCGCACCGGCGCGACCCTGCGCTGGTTCCCGGTCACCGACCAGGGGCGCCTGGACGAGTCGGGGCTGGCGGACCTGGTCACCGAGCGGACGAAGATCGTCTCGCTGGTACACATGTCCAACATCCTCGGCACGGTCAACGCCACCTCGCGGATCACCGCGCGGGTCCGCGAGGTGGGCGCGCTGCTGCTGCTCGACTGCTCCCAGTCGGTGCCGCACATGCCGATGGACGTGGTCGACTACGACGCCGACTTCATCGTCTTCACCGGGCACAAGATGTGCGGCCCGACCGGCATCGGCGTGCTCTGGGGCCGGTCCGAGCTGCTGGCGGCGATGCCGCCGGTGCTGGGCGGCGGGTCGATGATCGAGACGGTCAGCATGGCCCGGTCGACGTTCGCCGCGCCGCCGGCCCGGTTCGAGGCGGGCACCCCGCCGATCGCCGAGGCGGTCGCGCTCGGCGCGGCCGTCGACTACCTCACCGGCATCGGGATGCGGGCCATCCAGTGGCACGAGAAGGAGCTGACGGCGTACGCGCTGGACGCCCTCGCCACGGTGCCCGGCCTGCGGATCTTCGGGCCGGCCGTGCCGGTGGGCCGGGGCGGCACCGTCTCGTTCGCCCTCGGCGACATCCACCCGCACGACGTCGGGCAGGTGCTCGACTCGCTCGGCGTGCAGGTGCGCGTCGGCCACCACTGCGCCAAGCCGGTGTGCACCCGGTTCGGCGTGCCGGCCATGACGCGGGCCTCGTTCTACCTCTACACCACCACCGGGGAGATCGACGCCCTGGTGGCGGGCCTGGAGCAGGTGCGGAAGGTGTTCGAGTGAGCGGCGACGCAGGAGCCCGCGGATCGACGGGAGTTCAGCCTGATGCAGCTTGAATCTCTATACCAGGAGATCATCCTGGACCACTACAAGCACCCGCACGGCCGCGGCCTGCGCGACGCGGACGCCACGGGCGCCCGGATCGCCGAGGCGCACCACGTCAACCCGACCTGCGGTGACGAGGTGACCGTCCGGGTGGCGACCGACGGCGACGTGCTGCACGACGTCTCGTACGACGGCATGGGCTGTTCGATCAGCCAGGCGTCGGCGAGCGTGCTGCACGAACTGCTGGTGGGCCGGGGCGCGGGCGACGCGTTCCGGGTGCACGAGGCGTTCGTCGAGTTGATGTCCGGCCGTGGCCAGGTCACGCCGGACGAGGACGTGCTCGGTGACGGGGTCGCGTTCGCGGGCGTCGCCCGCTACCCCGCCCGGGTCAAGTGCGCGCTGTTGCCGTGGATGGCGTTCAAGGACGCCGCGGCACGCGCCGGCGTGGGCGTGAGCCCGACGGAGGTTGAGGCATGAGCAGCGAGGACACCGCCACCGCGGCGAACCCGGCGACCGAGGGCGGGACCGCCCCGGGCGCGGACACCGCCGCGCCGGCCACGGAGAGTGCGCCAGCCGCCGGGGGGAAGAGGGCCGCCGTCGCCGACATCGAGGAGGCGATGAAGGACGTCGTCGACCCCGAGCTGGGCATCAACGTGGTCGACCTCGGCCTGGTGTACGGCGTGCACGTCGGCGACGACAACGTCGCCACCCTGGACATGACGCTGACCTCGGCGGCGTGCCCGCTGACCGACGTGATCGAGGACCAGGCCCGGCAGGCGCTGACCACCGGCCCGGGCGGCGGCCTGGTCGACGACATCCGGATCAACTGGGTGTGGCTCCCGCCGTGGGGGCCGGACAAGATCACCGACGAGGGGCGCGACCAGCTCCGCTCCCTCGGCTTCAACGTCTGACCGGCCCGCCGCCGGTACCCGTCGAGCGCGTCGCCCCTGCCGGGGCGGCGCGCTCGCGGCGTTGGTGGAGAAATCCGGTGGCGGGGCGGCGCGGTGGAGCCGAGGATGAGCGGGTGATCGAGACGTACCCGACGAAGACCGCCCCCGTCGCCGCGGCCGCCGCCGCGTGGCGACAGCGGGCGGAACCCGGTCGCGTCCCGACCCGCCGCCGACCGTCGTGACCGGCGCGTTCCTGGCCGGTCTGGTCGCCGGCTACGGCGTCGCCATCCCGGTCGGCGCGATCGCGATCCTCATCCTCGGGCTCAGCGCCCGCACGTCGTTCCGCGTCGGCGCCGCCGCCGCGTTCGGGGTGGCCACCGCCGACGGGCTCTACGCCGCCGTGGCGGCCCTCGGCGGCGCCGCCGTCGCCGGGCTGATCGCCCCGGTCGCCGGGCCGCTGCGGCTGGCCGCCGCACTGGTGCTGCTCGTCCTCGCCGCCCACGGCACCTGGCGCGCGCTGCGCCCCCGCGCCGCGACCGGGGCCGCCGGCGTCCGCCGGGGGCTGGACACCCCGGTCCGCGCCTTCACCGGCGTGCTCGCGCTGACCCTGCTGAACCCCGCGACCGTGGTCTACTTCGCCGCGCTCGTGCTGGGCCGCACGGACCGCGCCGAGCCGGGTCCGCTCGCCGCCGGCCTCTTCGTGCTCGGCGCGTTCGTCGCCTCGGCGAGCTGGCAGCTGTTGATCGCCGGCGGGGGGACCCTGGTCGGCCGGGTGCTGACCGGCCCGCGCGGTCGGCTCGTGACCGCGCTGCTCTCCAGCGCGATCATCGCCGCCCTGGCCGTGGCGATGCTGCTGCCCGACTGACCCGCCGGCGGGCCGGTGCCGTAGGTTCGGGCGTATGAGCAGCCGACCCGCAGCCGGAGGCGGCCGTTGGGTCGAGGTGGACCCGGCCCGGGTCGCCCGCTGGGTCGAGGGCTTCGCCGACCGGCACGGCCCGCCCGCCACCACCGTCCAGGCGTACGGGCTGCTGCTCGCCGCCGCGGACGGCGCCACCGCCGAGCTGCACACCCCGCCCGGCGCGCCGGCCGCTTCGGACGTGCCCGGCTTCGTGGCCGCGGCGACCACACCCCGCCGGCTCGGCCTGCTGCTCGCCCGCAAGGGCGCGGTGGCGGTGGGCGTCGCGGCGGGGGAGGAGCTGGTGGTCTCCAAGGTGGACACCCGCTACGTGCAGGGCCGCACCGCCGCCGGTGGCTGGTCCCAGCAGCGCTTCGCCCGGCGGCGCGACAACCAGGCGAAGGCGGCGCTGGGCGACGCGGCCGAGCTGGCCGTACGGCTGCTGCTGCCGGAGGCGTCGTCGTTGGGCGCGCTGGTCTGCGGCGGGGACCGGCGGGCGGTGGACAGCGTGCTGGCCGACCGGCGGCTCGCCCCGCTGGTGGCGCTGCGCGCCGAGAGGCTGCTGGACGTGCCCGAGCCCCGGCACGCCGTGCTCGTCGGCGCGATCGCGGCGGCCCGGGCGGTCCGGATCCTGGTCCGCGACCCGGCCTGACCCTACCGGGCGGTCCGGATCCTGGCCCGCGACCTCCGCGACCTCCGCGGACCCGTCACGCTCTGCTCGGCGATCCTGCCCGTCGGGGCGTGGCCCGTGGCCTCCGTGCCCGCGGCGGGTCGTGGCCCGTGCCCCGGGGACACGACGGCGGCCGGCGGGCCCTCGCCCACCGGTCGCCGAGGGACGGTTCCCGTGCTGGTCAGAGGCTGCCGCGGAAGGTGTCGCAGGACTTCGGGTCGCCGGTGGAGTAGCCCCGGGTGAACCACTCCTTGCGCTGGGCGGAGGAGCCGTGGGTGAACTCGTCCGGGTTCACGGGCCGGTTGGCCCGCTCGGAGATGGCGTCGTCACCGATCTTCTCGGCGGCGTCGATGGCCTGCTGGATGTCCTGCTCGCTGATGCTCGTGAAGATCTTCTGGCCGCTCGCGTCGGCGGTGCCGGTGGCGTTCTTCGCCCACGCGCCGGCGTAGCAGTCGGCCTGCAACTCCAGCTTGACCGAGAGCTCGTTGGCGCTGTCCGGGTCGCGCTGCTGCTGGCGGCGCATCTGGGCCTCGGTGCCGAGGAGGTCCTGCACGTGGTGGCCGTACTCGTGGGCGAGCACGTAGGGCTGGGCGAACTCGCCGGAGGCGCCGAGCTGCTGGGCGAGCACCTGGTAGAAGGTGAGGTCGATGTAGACGAGGTCGTCGGCGGGGCAGTAGAACGGGCCGACGCCGGAGTCGGCCTGCCCACAGGCGGTGTTGACGCCCTGGCTGAAGAACACCGTCCGGGACGGGCGGTACTGCTCGCCGAACGCCTCGGGCAGGGCCTTCTGCCAGTACGCCTGGATCGAGTTGACGTAGAGCGCGTTGCGGCAGTCCAACTGCTGGAGCGCGTCCTCGGCCGAGCACTTCTGCTCCAGCGACGCGTTGTCGCCCTGCGGCTCGTCGCCGCCGTTGGTGGCCGCGTTCAGGCCGAAGCCGCCGCCGACGAGCGCGACGAGCACGGCGATGACGAGGCCGACGATGCCGCCCCGGCCGCCGCCGATCGGGATGGGGATGCCGCCCAGCCCGCCGCCCCCGCCGGATCCTCGCCGGTCGTCCACCTGGCTGGTGTCGATCCGCGCGTTCTCGTTCAGCTCCATGTCTACCCCGATCACCGATTTGATCCGTTTTGGTGGTTGCGGTACCGGACCGGGTCCGGACGGCGTTTCGGTACCCGATGATCTTGGTTGGTAATCCGGCGGGCCGGCCGCGCGGCGCCCGGTACACTTGGTCCCGTGCTGCTCTGCGAAGGCTGAACCGCCCCGCGCCGACGGGCCTCGTGCTCGCCGGCGCTTTCGCGTGCCCTGAGTCAGCCCTTCCAGACCCCGAGAGCGAGTCCTCCGACATGATCACTGCCACCGGCCTGGAGCTGCGCGCCGGCGCCCGCATCCTGCTGTCCGACACCACGCTGCGGGTGCAGCCGGGTGACCGGATCGGTCTGGTCGGCCGCAACGGCGCCGGCAAGACCACCACGCTGAAGGTGCTCGCCGGCGAGGGTCAGCCGTACGCCGGCCAGATCGACCGGCGCAGCGCCATCGGCTACCTCCCGCAGGACCCCCGGACCGGCGACCTGGAGGTCACCGGCCGCGACCGGGTGCTCTCCGCCCGCGGCCTGGACGTGCTGATGGCCCAGATGAAGGAGATCGAGACCAGGCTCGCCGACGGCGCCGACGACAAGCTGGTCCGTCGCTACGGCGCGCTGGAGGACCAGTTCGCCTCCCTCGGCGGGTACGCGGCCGAGGCCGAGGCCGCCCGGATCTGCGCCAACCTCGGCCTGCCGGACCGGGCGCTGGCCCAGACCATCGGCACGCTCTCCGGCGGCCAGCGCCGCCGCATCGAGCTGGCCCGGATCCTGTTCCGCGACGCGGGCGAGAACGGCGGCGGCATCCTGCTGCTCGACGAGCCGACCAACCACCTCGACGCCGACTCGATCACCTGGCTGCGCAGCTTCCTCGCCAACCACAAGGGCGGCCTGATCGTGATCTCCCACGACGGCTCGCTGCTGGAGTCGGTGGTCAACAAGGTGTGGTTCCTCGACGCCACCCGCTCCGTGGTCGACGTCTACAACCTGGGCTGGAAGGCGTACCTGGAGGCCCGCGAGACCGACGAGCGGCGCCGCCGCCGGGAGCGGGCCAACGCCGAGAAGAAGGCCGGCGCGCTGATGGCGCAGGCCGACAAGATGCGGGCCAAGGCCACCAAGACCGTCGCCGCGCAGAACATGGCCCGGCGGGCCGAGAAGCTGATCTCCGGCCTGGAGGAGGTGCGCGTCGCCGACAAGGTGGCGAAGGTGCGCTTCCCGAGCCCGGCCCCGTGCGGCAAGACCCCGCTCACCGCGACCGGCCTGTCGAAGTCGTACGGCTCGCTGGAGATCTTCACCGACGTGAACGTGGCGGTCGACCGGGGCTCCCGGGTGGCCATCCTGGGGCTCAACGGCGCCGGCAAGACCACCCTGCTGCGGATGCTCGGCGGCCTGCTGGAGCCGGACACCGGCGAGGTGCACGCCGGGCACGGCCTGCGCCTCGGCTACTACGCGCAGGAGCACGAGACGCTCGACGTGGACCGGACGGTGCTGGAGCACATGCGCAGCGCCGCCATCGAGCAGACCGACACCGACCTGCGCAAGATCCTCGGGGCGTTCCTGTTCTCCGGCGACGACGTGGACAAGCCGGCCGGGGTGCTCTCCGGCGGCGAGAAGACCCGGCTCGCGCTGGCCACCCTGGTCTGCTCCGGGGCGAACGTGCTGCTGCTCGACGAGCCGACGAACAACCTCGACCCGGTCAGCCGGGAGCAGGTGCTCGACGCCATCGCCCGCTACCCGGGTGCGATCGTGCTGGTCACCCACGACCCCGGCGCGGTCATGGCGCTGAAGCCGGACCGCGCCATCCTGCTGCCCGACGGCGACGAGGACGCCTGGAGCGACGACCTGCTCGAACTGGTCGAGCTGGCCTGAGCGGACCGCGGCGCCACCCCGGCGTGGCGGCGCGCGTCGGCGTAGTCAGCGCAGCAGGCCGAGCGCGTGGGGGAGGACGCCCGAGGTGGCCAGGATGACCACGCCGATGGCGATGAAGACGGCCGGGACGAGCCGGTGACCGACGCGTCCGACCAGCCGGACCACCCGGGGGTGGCCGCCCAGCCAGGCCCCCGCGGCGCACCACAGCGCGATGAGCACCACGAAGACCAGCAGGAACACCGCGCTGTCGGCCGGGCCGAGCGCCCGGAACACCGGCACGTAGACGGCGATGTTGTCGGCGCCGTTGGCGATCGTCACCCCGGCCACCCCGAGCGCCGTGCCGACCACCGCCGGGGCGTCGTCGGCGTCGTGGCGGAGCAGCGCGCGTACGCCGAGGGCGACCGGCAGCAGGCCGAGCAGCCCGGTCCACGGCTCGGGCACCACCAGCAGCCCGGCCGCGACCACCGCGCTGGCCAGCGCGAGCGCGCCGATGCCCAGGTACTGCCCGGCGACGATCTGCCAGGTGCGGGGCCGGCCGGTGGTGCGGGCGGCGACGAAGAACAGCGTCAGGACGACGATGTCGTCGATGTCGGTGGCGGCGAACACCACGGCGGCGCCGGCCGCGGTGCCCAACAGGTCGATCACGCCAGCAGGGTACGGCGTGACCGCCCACCCCGCCCGGCGCGGAGGGTCGGGTGGCCCCCGCTCGCGTCGGGAGGATCACTCTATCGGGAAGCTGACATTGCATAGCGTGTCGGTTGGCGAAGAGTTGATATCTGGCGCATGATCGTTCGAGGCGGTCTAATAGGTGGGACCGTATCCGAACCGCACAGTCTGGGACGTGAGGACACAGCATGGCAGCCACTGGCACAGCCACCAGCACTGAGAAGGGTCGCCGGATCGTCGGAGCCGAGCGTCAGACGCTCGCCAAGGACCTGGTAAAGCGGTACACCTCGGGTGAGAGCATCCGCGCGCTCGCGGCCTCGACCGGCCGTTCCTACGGGTTCATCCACCGGGTGCTCACCGAGTCCGGGGTTCAGCTGCGGCAGCGTGGCGGCGCCCGTCGCCGTAAGAAGGCGTGACCCGCCCACCAGCGTCGTCCGTCAGCGCCGCTCCCCAGGTCGCTCGGTGACCGCCGAGGCGACCGGGGTCCGGCTGGAATGCGACGGGCCGGTCGCGACGGTCACGTTGTGCCGGCCCGACGTGCTCAACGCGCAGACCCCGGCGATGTGGCGCGCGATGAGCGACTTCTCCCGGGATCTCCCCGGCGACGTACGCGTCGTCGTCGTGCGCGGCGAGGGGCGGGCGTTCTCCGCCGGCCTCGACCTGTCGGTGGCCGGTGCCTCCGGCCCGGGGTCGTTCGCCGAGCTGGCCACCCTGCCCGAGCAGGAGTGCGCCGACCGGATCGCGGAATACCAGGGCGGCTTCACCTGGCTGCACCGCCCCGACGTCGTCTCCGTCGCCGCCGTGCAGGGGCACGCGATCGGCGCCGGCTTCCAACTGGCGCTCGCCTGCGACCTGCGCGTGCTCGCCGAGGACGCGAAGCTCTCCATGGCCGAGGTGACGCTCGGCCTGGTCCCGGACCTCGCCGGCACCGGGCGCCTGGTCGACCTGGTCGGCTACAGCCGCGCGCTGGAGATCTGCGCGACCGGCCGGCGGATGGACGCCGCCGAGGCGGACCGGATCGGCCTGGCCACCCTGGTCGTGCCGAACGCCGAGCTGGACGCCGCGGTGCGTGACCTGACCGCCGGGCTGCTGACCAACGACCGCAACGCGGTGGTGGAGATCAAGGCCCTGCTGGCCGGCGCGACCGGCCGGTCCGCCGCCGACCAGCAGCGGGCCGAGCGGGAGGCGCAGACCCGCCGGCTGCGCGATCTCGCCGGGCGGGGAGAATAGTAAGGACCGTTCGGGAAGATCAGGGTTACGGCCGAGGTTGTCAGAGTCGTCGGGAGAATTGACCTGACGGTGCGGTCAGCCCGACGACCCGGAGGTGAACGTGTCCAACTCGATGTCCGGCGGCGGCATGGCCGGTTGGAGCATGCTCCGGTCGATGCGAAACCGCGACGAGATCTCCACCCACCGGCTCAAGCGCGGCGTGGCCCGCCGGATCGTGGCCTTCGCCGGGCCCTACCGCCGGGACATCGTCGTCTTCCTGGTCACCGTGGTGCTGGCCGCGGTCATCGGGGTCGCCACCCCGGTGCTCGCCGGCGACGTGATCGACACGATCACCCGGGGCGGCGCCGACGCCGGCAGCGCGGTGGTCCGGCTGGCGTTCGTCATCGCCGGGCTCGCGGTGGCCGACGCGCTGCTCTCCCTCGCCCAGCGGTGGTATTCGGCCCGCATCGGCGAGGGCATCATCCTCGACCTGCGCACCCGGGTCTACGACCACGTCCAGCGGATGCCGCTGCAGTTCTTCACCCGCACCCAGACCGGCGCGCTGGTCAGCCGGCTCAACAACGACGTGCTCGGCGCGCAGCGGGCGTTCACCTCGACGCTGTCCGGGGTGGTCAGCAACGTCATCCAGCTCGTGCTCACCGCCGCGGTGATGTTCACCCTCTCCTGGCAGATCACCGCGCTCTCGCTGGTGCTGCTGCCGGTCTTCATCATCCCGGCCCGCCGGGTCGGCAAGCGGCTCGCCGAGATCACCCGGGAGTCCTACAACCTCGACGCGAAGATGAACGCGACGATGACCGAGCGGTTCGGCGTCTCGGGCGCGTTGCTGGTGAAGCTCTTCGGCCGGCCCGAGGTGGAGGCCCGCCGGTTCGCCGGGCGGGCCGAGCGGGTCCGCGACATCGGCATCCAGTCCGCGATGTACTCGCGGACGTTCTTCGTGGCGATGCTGCTGGTCGCCTCGCTGGCCCAGGCGCTCACCTACGGTCTCGGCGGCTGGCTGGCGGTCACCGGCAACGTCAGCGCCGGCACCGTGGTGACCCTCGCCCTGCTGCTCACCCGCCTCTATGGCCCGCTGACCGCGCTGTCCAACGTCCGGGTCGACGTGATGAGCGCGCTCGTCTCCTTCGACCGGGTCTTCGAGGTGCTCGACCTGAAGCCGACGATCGAGGAGAAGCCCGACGCGGTGCCGGTGCCCCGGGCCAGCGGCCGGGTCGAGTTCCGCGACGTCCGGTTCCGCTACCCCAGCGCCGCCGAGATCTCGCTCGCCTCCCTGGAGGAGGTCGCCGCCCTCGACCGTACGGTCAACGAGCCCGTGCTCAAGGGCGTCTCGTTCGCGGTCGAGCCGGGGCAGATGGTGGCGCTGGTCGGCCCCTCCGGCGCCGGCAAGTCGACGCTGTCGATGCTGATCTCCCGCATCTACGACGTCACCGACGGGCAGGTGCTGGTCGGCGGGGTCGACGTCCGCGACGCGACCCTCGACTCGCTGCGCGACGAGATCGGCGTGGTCACCCAGGATTCGCACCTGTTCCACGAGACCATCGCCGAGAACCTGCGCTACGCCAAGCCGGACGCCACCGACGACGAGATCTGGGCGGCCCTGGCCGGGGCGCAGGTCGCCGACCTGGTCCGGTCGCTGCCGGAGGGGCTGGAGACCCTCGTCGGCGAGCGCGGCTACCGCTTCTCCGGCGGCGAGAAGCAGCGCATCGCCATCGCCCGGCTGCTGCTCAAGGCCCCGTCGATCGTGATCCTCGACGAGGCGACCGCGCACCTCGACTCGGAGAGCGAGGCCGCCGTGCAGCGGGCGCTGTCGGTGGCGCTGACCGGGCGTACCGCGCTGGTGATCGCACACCGGCTCTCGACCGTCCGCGACGCCGACCAGATCCTGGTGCTCGACGACGGGCGGATCGTCGAGCGGGGCCGGCACGAGGAACTGGTGGCCGTGGGCGGGCTCTACGCCGAGCTCTACCGCACCCAGTTCGCGGTCGCCGACTCGCCCACCCCGTACGCCGACGCGACCGGGCCCGAGCCGGTGGCCGTGCCGCCGCTGCGGCCCTACCTCGCCGACGAGGCGCTGCCGCCGGCCGCGGCCAACTGACGCCCGGCCGACGCTCCAGCGAACACCGGCGCACCGGTGCCCAGCTTGCGCCCGGCGCGCGACTCGGCCGGCCGTGACCGGCGCGATTCAGCGGGCCACGGCCCGCCGACGCCTCAGCCGGCGGTGACCGCCACCCGCAACTCCCCGAACGCGGCGCCCAGCGTCTCTGGGGTGAAGTGCGCGTTCAGGCCGCTGGGGTTGGGCAGCACCCAGAGCCGGGCGCCGGCCAGCCGCTCCGGCTGCGGCCCGAAGGCGGCCTTCGGCCGGGCGAACCCGATCCGGTACGCGGTCACCCCGACCACGGCCACCCACCGGGGGCGATGGCGCTCGACCTTGCCGGTGAGGATCCCCGCCCCCTCGACCAGCTCGGCCGGGGTCAGCTCGTCGGCGCGGGCACTGGCCCGCGCGACCATGTTGCTGATGCCCAGGCCGTACGCCGGCAGCTCGTTCTGCTCGCTGGGATGCAGCAGCCGGGGCGTGAACCCGCCCCGGTGCAGCGCCGGCCAGAACCGGTTGCCCGGCCGGGCGAAGTGCCACCCGGTCGCGGCCGACCACAGGCCCGGGTTGATCCCCACGAAGAGCACGCCCAGGCCGGGGGCGATGACGTCGGGGATGGTCCGCTCCGCCGCCGCCGCGAGTTCCTCCCGCGTGGGCCGCGGGTACCGTCCGGCCGCATCCGCCGCCCGTGCCCGCCGTCGGGCGGGGGAGCCGCGGCCCGGCCGGTCGGCGGGCGTGACCATTACAGGCCCCGCAGCACGCCGCCGTCGACCGGCACGGTGACGCCGGTCAGGTAGCTCGCGGCGGGGGAGAGCACGAACGCGGCCACCCGGCCGAACTCGGCCGGCGCGCCGATGCGGCGCAGCGGAATGGCGGCCTCGGCCTCCGCGCGTGCCCGCTCGGGGTCGCCGGTGGCGGCGAAGAGCTCCACGTTGCGGTCGGTCATGATCCGTCCGGGCAGCAGACCGACCACCCGCACGCCCCGGGGCCCGTACTCGTCGGCGACGTCCTTGGCCATGCCCGCCAGGCCGGGCCGCAGGCCGTTGGAGATGCCCAGGCCGGGCACCGGCCCGCGCGCCGAGGTCGACAGGACCAGCCCGACCGCGCCGCCTGCGCCCCCGGCCAGCTCCTCCGCGACGGTACGGACCATGCGGACGGTGCCGAGGAAGACCGTCTCGAAGGACCGGCGCCACTGCTCGTCGGTGACCGAGGCGGCGCTGCCCGGCGGTGGCCCGCCGACCGAGACCAGCGCCCCGTCCAGCCGTCCGAAGTGCTCCCGGGCTGCCGCCACGAGGCGCTCCGGCGTGTCGACGTCGGCCAGGTCGGCGGTCAGCCCGACCGCCCGCTCCGGCCCGCCGAGGCGCTGCGCGGCGGCGGCCACCGCGTCGGCGTCGCGGGCGGAGAGCAGGACGCGGGCACCGTCGGCGACGAGGCACTCCGCGGTGGCGTAGCCCAGCCCCCGGGAGGCGCCGGTGAGTACGTACACCCGATCGGTCAGTCCGAGATCCATGCCGTCGATCCTGCCGCACCCGGCCGGATCCGCCAGCGGGGCCCTCGTGGGCGGTGGGCGGTCAGCGGTGGGCGGGACGCAGCAGGCGTACCCGACCGGCGACCTGGACGGCGACGGCCCCGCCGGCGCGCCCCCATGCCGGCAGCCGGCGCGGGCGCGGCGGCCCGTGCCCGTCGTAGCGGTCGGCGGCCTCGCGCGCGGCCAGCTCCTCCGCGCCCAGCGGCG